>DATHOL010000202.1:0-13267 GCA_035484895.1 Bacteroidia bacterium
CATGAAGATTGTAATTAACGAAGAAGAATTGGAACAACATGTAATAGCATTGCTCGAAGATATTCCCGGAAATAAAATATTAATTGATCACTTTCTTGAAAACGCCATAGAAGCCGAGGCAGATGCTATCTGCGATGGGGAAGATGTATACATTATCGGGATAATGGAACATATAGAACCTGCCGGAATTCATAGCGGAGATTCTTACGCCGTATTACCTCCATTTGATTTAGATGAAAATGTAATAAAACAAATTGAAGACCATACCCGCAAAATTGCAGTTGCATTAAAGACAGTTGGTTTGCTAAATATTCAGTTTGCAATAAAGAATGGCATAGTATACATTATTGAAGCCAATCCCCGTGCATCGCGTACGGTTCCTTTCATTTGCAAGGCGTATGATGAACCGTATGTAAATTATGCGACTAAAATAATGCTGGGAGAAAAGAAAGTAAAGGACTTTACATTCAATCCGCGTAAAAAAGGATATGCTATAAAAGTTCCGGTGTTTTCATTTGATAAATTCCCGGAAGTGAAAAAGGAATTAGGCCCGGAAATGAAATCAACCGGTGAAGCCATTTACTTTATTGATGACCTTACGGATGAGTATTTCCTGGATATTTATGCCCAGCGGAATTTGTATTTGAGCAGGTAGTGCCTTTACCCTCTCCTCATAGGAGAGGGTAGGGTGAGGTCTTTTCTTATTAGTCCACATTTTCCTATATTAATTTCATTCATTAGCCCCGCTATTTATGGTGGGGTTTGGATAAATCCCAAACAAAAATATTGAGGGCTTTAGCCCTTATATTTAAGGGCTAAAGCCCTCTGAATTAATTTAGTGGCTTTGCACCCCGCCATAAATAGCTGGGCTAATGAATGAGAATGGGTTTTGTAGACAACCTCTTTATATTGCCACTCTGTCAGCAAGCTCTTTTATTGTATCAAAGTCGCTTGAGGATAATAATCTTTTTCTGCCAATTCTTTTAGGCTCATTGAGCAATTGCTTAGTAGTCTTATAAATTATTTCAATAAGTTCTCTCTCTAATTCATTTATTCTTTTTCTTCCTTTTTGGTGGCTTTCTACATCATAAGCACCAAAAGTTGTGTAGAAAACTTTGTAATTGAAATCAGTTGTTATAAATTTTTTTTCCTCCATTTTATTTCGTAATTGAGAATGGATTTTATTATAAGAAAAATGATTACCAATTCTTGAAACAATTGGATTACATCCTGCTCTGTTGTCTCCAGTTTTCCCCACATATAGGAGTCGTTGAGCGCTCACTTTATGAGTTGCAACAATTACATAAATTACCCACTCACGTCTTGAAGAATGTCCAGGAATTTCAAATGTGAAAATTTCTTTCCCCATTTTATCACTTCACCACCTTCCCCGTATAAACCCTACCTTTTTCATCCGTTACTATAACCAAATATATCCCATTTGATAGATTTTGCAACCCACCTAAAGTAATAAGCGTGTTGCCGCCTCCGGCTACTTGCCAGGTTTTTTGTGTAATGATTTGTCCTAGCGTGTTGTACATTTTCACATTCACATTTTGCACAATAGAAGAGAAAAATGAAACTGTAATATCATTTGTAAACGGGTTAGGATAAATACTGTTAAGGTTGGTTACAATTTTATTATCTGTTAATCCGGTGGCAATAGTTTTGGCAAGGCAGAAATTTGGAATACCATAACCCAAAAGCGAATCGGGGTGGGTGTATTGGCTCGCACTTTGCCTTACCGCTTCCATAATTGCTATATTGCTCGAGTTAGAATCTGCCTGCCATAATGACGCGCACGCCCCTGCAATAGTCGGCGTGGCGAATGAAGTGCCGCTACCAAAAGTAACACCTCCATTTGGGTCTGCCAGGGCAGTAAATTCCCCCTGTGCCGATACATCCGGTTTTATTCTATGGTCGGAGGTAGGCCCTGTAGAACTGAAATTTGCATAATTGCCGAATGGGTCAACCGCCCCTACAGTGAGTATGCTGTCAGCATCTCCCGGAGAAGTAATATATTGCCATGAGCCTCCGCCTTCATTTCCGGCAGCTACACATACTATCAATCCTTTTTCTACGGCAATGGTAGCAGCCATACTTGCAACAGCCACTTTACCGTTCATATCGGCATAAGTATAACTTGTGCCCGGGTCGCTGGTAAAAACAGAATATCCCAACGACGAAGTAATAACATCCGCGCCTGCGCTATCAGCATATTCTGCACCTGATGTCCAATTATCATCTTCTATTTCATATTCCGTGTTGGCATCTTCGGTACGCAACAAATAATAATCGGCATCCACAGCATCGCCTAACAATTGGCCCGGAAGATTTCCTGCCATGGTAGATAAAACCTCCTGTCCGTGTACGTCTGCATTATTGGTATCATCCCACACAATCGGGTCTTCCCAAACAAAATCCCAGGTACCAAGTACTCCGCTCCTGTTAAATAAACTATCGAATGCAGGCAACGTATGCGCCACGCCAAAGCGCGTATCTATTACTGCAATGCGTTTTCCTTTCCCACGGTACCCCATATTATTGAGGCAATCTACGCCAATCATGTGGCTCTGGTTATAGGAAGCAGCATAATTGAAAGTATCAACCGCATACGGACTATTCCTTGTGGTAGTTTCGATAAAACTTTTTCTATCGTGGCTATGTGGTTTTACCATGGATAGTACAAATGTGGAATGTTTTACAAAAGGCAATGCGCGGATGGCTGCCAGATGGCTTGTATCGGTAGTATTAATGCTGATGGCATTAAACCAGCGGGAGCGATTTAACAGGTGGACTCCTGTTGAAAGCACACTATCAATATAGGCAGGATTAGGCGGCAAATCATTATATTGGACAGGTATGCTGAATTTTGTTCGTTTTTGAATAGCTCTTGCAGAAAGGAATGCCGAAGGATTGCTAACAGAGTATGGGCTATTGTTTTTATCGGTAAACTCTATCCAGTATTTATAGGTTTGGGAAAAAATATCTCCCTGAATCAGGAGAACAGTAGTAAGTATAAGCAGTTTTTTCATGTAGTTAAATCTTTTACAAATTTAGTAAATTATAGGGAATTGGGTGATAAATAAAAATGCCGGAGCTTTAAGTTTCCGGCATTTTTGGAGTATCAAAATCTATTCAATTCTTGTTATTTAATAAGATTAACACTGCCGGTATATGAATGTTGAATATTCTTGTTGTCGGTAGCTTTAATCAAATAAACGTAAGTATCCTCCTGGCAAATAGTGCCGCCTGCTTTGGCAGAACCATCCCAACCTATATTAATATCGGTAGAGTGGAACAACTGCATTCCCCAACGGTCGAAAATATACATTTCAAAAGCTTTTATGTCGTTGCCAACAGCTTTAAATACTTCATTTTTTCCATTACCATTTGGAGTGAATGCACTCGGAATATAGAGCGCAAAAATAGGGTCAATCACTATACAGTTGGTTATTGAATCTGTACAGCCATTTAGGTTTGTTACCACTTCCGTTGCACAATAAGTTCCCGTATCCCAATATTTATAAGTAGGGTTTTGCAAGTAGCTCAATGTATCATTTCCAGGCACGCCAAATTTCCATGACCAATATATGATACCATAGGCATCAGTTGTTTGATCGGTAAACTGAATAGTGGGTTGTATAATAGTAGTGGGTTGGGGAGTTGCCGTAAAGCTCGGATCCGGACTGCTGAATACTGTAATTAAATCAATTTTATCGAGTCTCGCGCTGCAACCGCTGTTGGAAGTAACAGTAAGGCTAACGCTAAATACACCGGCTTTCGGATAGCAGTATATTGGGGTATGAATCAATTGGGTATCTCCATTGCCAAAGGCCCATTCCCATTGGGTAATAGAGCCGGAATTAACCGTACTTAAATCCCTGAAAGAAACGCATAAAGGAGCGCAACCCTGCGAAGGGATAGCAGAAAAGCCAGGAGTGGGTGTAGGAAGCACTGTTACCGTTACATTGGCAGAAACTGTTCCGCAGGCATTGGTAGCCGATACGGTATAGGTTGTTGTGTTGGCCGGAGTAACAGTTATGGTTTGGCTGGTTGAGTTGCCCGGCATCCACAGATATGTAATGCCGCCTCCGCTTGCGGAAGCCGTAAGGGTAACTGATTTGCCTCCGCAAATACTGTCATTGGGGCTAACGGTTACCGCAGGGCCTATAGAAACATAAACAGTAAAGGTGGCTGTACCTGTACAACCTTGGGCATCTTTACCAATAACCGTATAGGTAGTGGTTACTGTAGGAGTAACCGAAATGCTTGCATTGGTAGAAGCTACAGGAGCCCAGGAATAAGAAACTAATCCAAGGCCGGAGGCTGTTAATGTTACTGAATTGCCTGTACAAACAGAATCAGTTGGAGCTGTAATAGAAACAACAGGAGCAGGAATTACTACTACTGAAACAGTTGCGCTGTTGGAACAACCATTGGCATCTGTAGCTACTATGGTATAGGTGGATGTGGCAGCAGGTGTAACCGTTACTGTGCTGTTAGTGGCCGCATTGCTCCACAGGTAATTGTACGGTGCAGTGCCACCTGTTACAGTTGCAGTAAGTGTAGAAGAAACGCCGGCACATACTGTATCCTGAGATGAGGTTGCTGTTATGGTAGGCAAAGTTGCCCCTGAAACTGTTATACATAAGGAATCGAAACAACCGGAATTATCGCGTATACCTACGCAGTAACTGCCGGCTCCAACAGGGCCTGTGGTGGATGTTGTTGCGCCATTGCTCCAATCGTACGTATAAGGAGGCATACCGCCCGTAAGTGTAACTCCGGCGCTGCCGGGATTGGCACATGTGGCATTGGTAGAGTCACGGGTAACGGTATATCCACCTGACTGGCTGGTAATAGTAACAGTGTCTTTATAAGTTAGTCCGCATTCTACGGTAACTGCAATAGTATCTATACCTGAACATAAATGCGATGCAGTACGTGTAGTTTCGCCATCGCTCCATAAATAAGTAACATTTAACGTATCAAGCAATCCGCAGGGCATGGCAGATGCCGTAGCTGAACCGCTGCAAAGCGCACAGGTAGTAGGAATTTTTGTAATAACAATAGGTATAGTAGCCGGAGGGCCAAGGCTAATAGAGGAAACAAAGTTTTGTCCGCAGGCATAAACCACCTGTTTTGTGTATTCACCAACGGCTAAGTCATAAACAACTCCGCCTAATGTAGGTAAAGTAGAAGATAGCGTAAATGTGTTCCCATCATATATTTGAATTTGATTATTAACCCCTACATAAATATTATCGCATAAATCTACATCCAGGCCGCCCCAGGAATAAAGCGTATTCGATAGGGACTTGATTGCGTTTACCGCCCCAGTGTTTCTATTAACCTGTTTAAGGGTATCACCATTATAGGAATAAATCCATGCCCGGCCGCATACCAATCCATTCATAGCATTAAATACCAGGTTGGGGTCATATAACATACTTCCTATTTCATGGAAGGCAAATCCATCCGGTACATCCCAGGCCGGAGGATAAAGGGCCGGGATAGGTGATTTAATCATGTAATTATTCTGAACAGTTGTATATAACAAAGACTGTGTTGTAGCCGTAAGCGCATAGCCTCCAAAAGGGTCGACCGCAACAAGAGCCATATCATGGTACCCGGTCGTTAAACTGGGCCCAACAATATTTACCGGAGTAATGCTGGCCATATTCGTATCAAGCATAGCTGCCTGGTATGGGCAGCAAATTCCATTTCCAAAAGTAACAAAACCGGGTGGACAAATGCTGGATGCTACCCTCCACATTTCATTAAATGAACTATTACTTCCTTGGGTCATGGTTGTCATCAGTGCACCTGAAGCATTTACCTTTTGAACCCTTGCACCACCGGATGCATTCCATCCCTCCACAAGATAATTTTCCAGCGAATGTTTATCTACGGCAAAGTCGCCATAAAAATTAGTGGATGAATTCATAACAGTAGCATTATAAACCCACTGAATAGCCCCTGCAGGGCTCATTTTAATTAATTGCAACGGATAAGTTGTTTGGTCTCCTCCCCCGTAACAATATACATTACCCAGGTTATCATAATCCAAATCATAGGCATAATCGTATCCGCTGGTGTTGGCAAAGTTCGGGTTGGTGGTCCATGTTATAGTAGGGTCGATAACCAGTGTTTTGGTAGCATCTAAATTAGTAGTAGTAAATGATTCATCAGGATCGTTTGCGATGGAGGAAACATTTACAGGCGCACGGTTTTCCATGTAATATGCCTTAGGAGCGTTTTCTTTCAAGGTTCCTATTTCATTACTTATCACCACATTCCCATTAGCATCCACATGCATGCCGTTCGATTTGGAATACTGCAACTTAACAAGGCTCAAATCAGCACCGGGGTGGGCAATGATGGTATATTCCATATTGTTGCTTCCTTCAGGAAAAGAATACACTACATCAATTCCCGGGTAAAGATTATGATAGGTTATTTTCTTATAAACATTGGCAAAGTAAGTGTCATGGTAACCCTTTGAATAAGTATAGTAGTAGGAAAGTTTATCTTCCATGCTTGCATCAATGGTTACGTTTGAATTAGCGCCTTCCCACAGGGATGTTAAGTAGTAATAAGATTTTTTAGGAGGCCCGTTTTGATCGGGGTCTTTTCCGCCATCAAAGTCCAGTTTTTCAATTTCTCCGTGTTTGTAAATAATGCCTTTGGAAGTAAAAAAAGCTCCAACAGAACCTAATTTAGCTTCGAAATAAATTTTTTCGCCGGGGAAAGCAGTATCAAATTGTCCGGTATTTTCAACAAAAATGGCATGTTCGAAAGGGTCAATGCTCCATTTAACTTTTCCTTCCTGTGCAACTTGAGGTTGGGTAGTTCCTCCTTTCGTCCCGCTTTGAGCCGAAGAACTTACAATGGATAAGATTGCAAAAGAAATGGAAAGTAAAGATTTTCTCATCGTGTGGTATTTATTTCAGTAAACTAATAACGCGGTGGTATGCCAAATTATTGCCCTATTCTCAAAAATATGAAAATAGACGGGGGCTAATTTACGAATAATTCTCCTATCTAATGAAGGAATTAGAGCGCTTCTGCGTTATTTTTCTCCCGGTAGATGATATTCATCAGGGTTGTGCCTACTACATTCATGGTGGTTTTATCTATTACACTCATGTTATCACTGTGTTTATGATGGTAATAGGGGTAGTCTCTTGTTTTTACATCATACGCCACAATATCAATGGTTGGAATGTTAGCTAACTTATTTACATACAGATGGTCATCTATTGTTGGCGTAGTCCTGTCATGGGTAAAATAATTGCCATAACCTAACTGTGCGGCAATGCCCCAAACCTTATTTACAATTTGCGGCGCAAACTGCATGGATGTTCCCTCGGTAGGGAAGGCAGCATTTTTTCCGCCAATCATGTCCAGCAGTATTCCAAAACGCGGCATTATATAATCATTAGGTAAATTTTTTGCCCAATACTGGGAACCAAGGCACCAGGTATCGTCCTGTGGAGGATATTTAGTGTCCTCATCGTTCACCCCATTTTGTTGTCCGTAATCTTCCAAATCAAAAAACACTAAATCAACTCCAATATTCGCATCTTTCAAATGATGGGCCACTTCCAGCATCATACCGACTCCACTGGCACCGTCACATGCTCCGTCAAATGGTTTTGTTGATTCCGATGAATCTGCATCTGCCCAGGGGCGTGTATCCCAGTGGGTACAAAGCATAATGCGCACATTATTTTTCGGTTGAGATTGGGCTATCACATTATCAATTTCATAATACTTTCCATCAAACGTTCTTGCTTTTGTTTTTTGAATAGTAGGGTGAAGACTGTCTTTTTCCAATTCAGCGACAATAAAATCAAGGCATTCTTTATGTGCTTTTGTTCCGGGAATCCGCGGGCCAAAATCGACTTGCGCTTTAGTATAATCATAAGCCATATCAGCACTAAAAGCAGGAACTTTAACTATAACTTCCGGCACGGTTTTCGTACTGTCCACATTGGAAACATTTCCGTTATT
Source organism: Bacteroidia bacterium (assembly GCA_035484895.1). Taxonomy (GTDB): domain Bacteria; phylum Bacteroidota; class Bacteroidia; order JABEUT01; family JABEUT01; genus JABEUT01. The sequence continues at coordinate 8,020 of DATHOL010000202.1, forward strand.
TTTATTACCGGGGCAGCCCACAGTAAATAATAAAACGGGTAACAATAATATAATCGCAGCAAGTGCGAGCCTATTTTTTCTTTTCATGTTTCCAAATGGTTTTATCGGCCGAATCTTGCAAGGTTACAAACTTAGAAAGTACGTTCCTTATTGCATCAGCAAGTGTAAAATCTTTTTTCTTCTTGGCTTCGTTGCGTACTTCCAGCAGGCTATCTACCAATTGTCCGAATTCTTCTCCGCTTTGTACCGTGCTCTCGTCTGGCACTAATCCTAGTATATCTGTAAAGAAAGTTAAGTATGCTTTCTTAAATTTCTCGAATGTTTCCTTGCTTGTTCCAATAGTATCCCCTCTTTCTGAAAAAAGATTTATTAGAGGAGAAACTTTGAACATATTTGATATTACTATGGCCGTGTTGATATCATCATTCATGGCATCCATACATTTATTTTCAAATGATGATAATGTTTCTTCCATATTTGGATTATCAACAGTTTCAACCCATTTCATATCTTTTAACTGATGGTAGGCATCACTCAATTTGGTAAACGCTTTTTCTGCATCCTGCAAACCTTTATTAGAGAAGTCAATCGGGTTTCGGTATTGGCTTTGCAACATGCAAAACCTTAATGTCATTGGGCTATAGGCTTTTTCAAGTAAATGATGTTTGCCGCTGAAAAGCTCATGCAGCATAATAAAGTTATTTAACGATTTGCCCATCTTCTGCCCGTTGATGGTAAGCATATTATTATGCATCCAGTAGCGGACTGGCTGTTTTCCATTAGCACCTAATGACTGCGCTATTTCGCATTCGTGATGAGGGAAAAGCAGATCCATTCCACCGCCGTGAATATCAAAAGTCTCTCCTAAATATTTTGCGCTCATGGCAGAACATTCAATATGCCAGCCGGGGAAACCTTCGCTCCATGGCGATGGCCAGTGCATAATATGTTCCTGTGATGCTTTCTTCCACAATGCAAAATCAAGCGGATTTCTTTTTTCGCTTTGTCCGTCTAATTCGCGGGTGTTGTGTTGCAAATCATCCGTAACTCTACCCGAAAGTTCTCCATAAGGATAATCTTTTTCAAAACTTTTTACATCAAAATAAACCGAGCCTTGAGATTCATAAGCGTACCCATGATCAATGATTTTTTCAATCATCAGGACTTGTTCAATAATATGCCCGGATGCCCGTGGTTCAATAGATGGTGGCAGTATATTAAGTTGCCTCATAATATCGTGATAAGCGATTGTATAAAGCTGCACAATCTCCATAGGCTCCAGTTTATCCAGCCTTGCTTTTTTCGAGATTTTATCCTCCCCTTCATCAGCATCATTTTCAAGGTGGCCAACATCCGTAATGTTGCGTATGTAACGGACTTTATAGCCTAAAAAGGTGAGGTAACGGAACAACACATCAAAGGTAATTGGCCCACGGGCATTGCCCAAATGCGGACTGCTATAAACGGTTGGCCCGCATAAGTACATGCCGACAAATGGCGCATGCAGCGGTACAAAAAGTTCATGTTCCCTTTTAAGGGTGTTGTATATGTATAGTTTGGAGTCTGTCATAATTATCTTGCCTTCTGAATTGGCAAAGATAAGGAAGTCAGGACAACTAGGATTATGGATAGTATTCTATGGTGCGTTCTTCAATCCCAGTGGGTTTTCCATCTGTCATTAAAACCTCCTTTAGCCAGTTGCTTTGTTTGTCGAAGTTTTCGTGACTGAAGTTGTATGTTGACTCCATTGTACCGTCCGTTTTATAAAACGCAGCCTCTGTTACATTATCCTTATTGTCGTATTTGCGAACCTGTTTCCGCAAGAGTTTACCGGTTGCTTTAACTGCTGAGTCCAGTAGCCAATTTCCGCTTGAATCGTAAGTGAAAAATGTTTTGCTTTCTAATGAATCTCGTTTATATAGTCGGTATTCCGTCTGATTTCCTTTTTTGTCATATACTCTAATCGTTTTTACAAAAGGATTTCCTTTATAATCAAAGTTCTCATTTTCCGTTTCCTGTCCTTCTTCATCGTATTTAATATAGGCTTTATAATTCAGACTGTCTTTATTGCCCCAGTAACTGTCTTCTTCAATTTTATTACCTTTTTCATCCACAATATATATTTCTATTAATCCTTTTTTGTTTTTTCCACTGTCGGAATAATATTCATCTCTTTCAATCCGATTTCCTTTGTTATCATAAAGGTACTTATTCCATATAGTGCCCATAAATTCATTATTGCTATCGAGGAGGAGATGCTCGCCTGAATCAAATTTGCATATGTAAAAACTTTCAGAGCTATCACTGAAATGATGTATCCTCATTTCGATGCAATTTCCTTTTTTATCAAAAACCCACTTCTTGTTTTCAGTTAAAGAGCCCTTTAAAACCTGGCCTGCGCTATCCGTTGCACTATAATCTGATTGCATGACCGATTTCACTTTACCTTTTAAATAATACATATCAAGATCGTTCTTCTTTTTTATCACTTTCCTCTCTTTTGTTCCCGAGCAGGAAAACAAAAAGAAAGCAGCGGTGCAAAACAGAAAAATGTTTTTCATAGAAAGGATTTTAAGAATGCTAATATAAGGATATTTAATCAGCCTGAAACGCCAATTTTCCTCGCCGCAAGCGATGCTTTAATATCTTCAATTCTTCCTTTCGGAACTGCATTAATCAACCGTTTGGTATAATCCTTTTGCGGGTTAAAATAGATTTCATCGGCATCACCCATTTCTTCTATTTTCCCATTATATAAAACCACCATGCGGTCGGAAATAAACTTAACAACTGAAATATCATGCGAAATAAACAAATAAGTAAATCCGAAATCTTTTTTCAGTTCACTCAGCAAATTTATCACTTGTGCCTGAACTGATACATCAAGTGCTGAAATACATTCATCGCATACAATAAATTCAGGGTTCAAAGCCAATGCCCGCGCAATGCAAACACGCTGCCTTTGTCCGCCCGAGAACTCATGTGGGTACAAATTAAATTGCGAAGCATTCATATTTACCCGTTCCAGTAATTCGATTGCTTTCTTTTTGCGTTGCTGTTCATCGGCAAGAATATTGTGAACCCGCATAGGCTCGACAATAGATTCCCCAACCGTAAAATGCGGATTTAAAGAAGAATAAGGGTCCTGAAAAATGATTTGTAATTTCTTTCGGTAGTGCCGCATTTGTTCCGCCTGCAATTTCAAAATATCGGTTCCTTTATAAATAAGATTACCGGAAGTTGGTTCTATCAAACGCAAAATAGTTCTGCCCAAAGTAGTTTTTCCGGAGCCCGATTCTCCAACAATACCAAGTGTTTCGCCGGGGTAAATATTAAAGCTAATATCATCTACCGCTTTTACATAATCGGTAGTTTTTCCAAAAATTCCTTTACTTACAGGAAAGTATGTTTTCAGATTTTCTACTTTTAAAATAGGTTCGGCAGCGTAGAGTTTTTGATGTGCTTCTTTTCTTTCTTCGGAGGTGATAATGCCTTGGGAAGACCTCACCCTACCCTCTCCTACAAGGAGAGGGGGTTGGGGTTCCAAAAAATCCTTTACTGTAGGTAGTAGCTTCAATCTTTTATCCAAGGGCGGCCGGCAAGCCAATAATCCTTTGGTATAGGGATGCTGAGGGTTTGAAAAAATATCCAAAATATTACCCTGTTCAACAATATCACCTTTATACATTACTAAGGCTTTATCAGCAATTTCGGCAATCACGCCTAAATCGTGTGAGATGAAAATAATGCTCATTCCATTTTCTTCCTGCAACTCTTTCATCAGTTCGAGAATGGTTTTTTGAACGGTTACGTCCAATGCGGTTGTGGGCTCGTCAGCAATTAGTAGTGAAGGGTTGCATGACATGGCCATCGCAATCATCACCCTTTGTTTTTGTCCGCCTGATAATTGGTGAGGATAAGAATCAACTATGGTTTCCGGTCTTGGTAGTTTTACTTTTTTAAATAATTCAAGTGTGCGGTTCCTGCTTTCTGCTTTAGAAACCTGTTGATGCAGCATAATGGCTTCCATTACCTGGTAACCGCAAGTCAATACAGGATTTAGAGAGGTTAGCGGTTCCTGGAAAACCATTGCAATTTCATTTCCGCGAAAGCTGCGCATTTCTTTTTCCGAAAGGTTTTGAATAGCAGTTTTTCCGTTTTCAGCAGAATTGAAAATAAGTTCTCCTCCGGAAATTTTTCCCGCTCGCGGAATGAGCCGCATGAGCGCTAGCGATGAAACCGTTTTACCTGAACCCGATTCCCCGACTATACCCAAACATTGCCCTCTTTCCAGCGAATAGCTGATGCCATTGATGGCCTTAAATGTGCCATTCTCTGTAGTAAAATCAACAGTAAGATTATTTACTTCGAGTAAGATGTCTTCCACTGAATATATTATTGAAATAAGTAAATAATTTTCCTAATACTCTTCACTGTAAAGTACCAATAATAGCTTCCCGTTATCATACTCCTCGCTTTGGTCGCTGAGCGATATCCACTCCTTTTTTCCTTTATGGGTTCTACTCCATACACGACTGTCATTTTGTGATGCATAGTCTCCATACTTTGAACTGAAGTAATCGGTAAGCCTGCTTAAGAGATTGGTGGCGGATGAATCACTTTCCAAATAAATATCTTCATCTATTTCATTTAATTTTTCTCTGTCAAAATAATAGGTAATTTTGAAATAATTTACCGAATCAAAAGGTTCATTTACCGAATCGGGATGAATAGTATCAATAGGCATGGTATAACTAATATCATCGGTATCATTTTCATCAGGAATTTTCTTTTCTGCGCTAAGTACGGTTTTAAAATCGGTGCCTAAATCAACCGACCTGAATAAGTTATTGCCACTTCCCAATAACAGTTTCAATAAACTTATTTTTTGTTCACCGGCGGGATTTTTGTAGTTTGAATTATTGTTTGTGCTTACGTTATTATTTGAATTGTTGCAAGCAGCATAAGCAAGAATCATCAGGATTCCCGAAATAATATAAGTAACGGATGATTTTTTATGAAGTATATTTTTCCGCATGCGTAACAAACAGAAAGCGAATGTACGAAAAATAAAAAGAGGGTTATCTAAAGGCTATACATTTTGCCCGGCAGAGATTTTAAAATACCTGCAAATTCAAGCATTAGTAAATGTGTTGACAGGTTACCGGGAGATAGATTGGCTTGCAAGGCAATGTCATCCACGTGCATGGGAGTTGCCTGTGCCTGTATTACTTTTACAATTGATTCT
>DATHOL010000203.1:0-3098 GCA_035484895.1 Bacteroidia bacterium
AACCACCAAAGCATTAAAAGGCGGAGGACGTGTAGCATTAGTTGGATTTGGTTCTTTTTCAGTAGTAAAAAGAGCAGCCCGTAACGGAAGAAACCCTCAAACCGGGAAAGCGATTAAAATTGTGGCCAAAAAGGTGGCCAAGTTCAAAGCGGGTTCAGAACTTAAGAAAACAGTAAATAAGTAATGTTATGACTATAGTCCCGAAGTATGAGCCTCGCCAAAAGCGGGGCTTATGCATTTTATAGAAGTAAAATAGATTCAAACTATTCTGTTTAATATTTAAAAGTATTATTTTTGTACTGCTTCCTTTAACGAGGAGGGTGGGCCGGGATGGACTAGCTTCTTACAGCCATCCTCTGTTTTTAAGTTGCTTAGATTAAGGCGATTGTAAATAAACGTAACATCTTAATGTAGCTCCCGTAAAAAGGCTTGGTTTAGGAATGTAAGGCAAGCACAAAGTTTTTACTTATCGTTAAAAGTAAAAGGAAGCAATCGGACAGGAAGCACCGCAAGCCAAACATTATATATGCCCGTCTCGCAATTGTGTGACGGGTATTTTTATTAGAACGCTCCCTTTATCTTTGTATTAACAACTTTACCATATGTCCCTTTTCCCATCCTGGGGGAACGATAAATGTTCAACTATGGTAATCGATAAGACTGAGCATTTGGATCAGGTAATTAAGCTGCTCAAAAAATTAGTTACAACCTAATATTTGATGAAAAAGAAAAGCCATCTACTGAATAGTGAATGGCTTTTTGTTTGTATTGTTTTATATCCGAAATGCGTATCTATCTGTTAATGTAACAAATGTGATTAAAAATGCATTAACAGAAATCAACAATTTTCTGTTAATAAGATTTATGTACTGCGTAAAAAAAATCCAGTTTTTCATGTTACCTTACTGGACAATTCTTTGCCTGTTGCACATGTAAGTAAAACTTAGTGGACTTTATTAAAAAGTAAGGGAGCGGTGTCTCGTCAAATTCCCCGCCCCCCTTTACAAAAAATACACCTTGATGAGATACATTTTTGTAATTTCTGCAATACTACACATTTCTTCCAAAACAGAGAGAACAAATATCTATTGGTATTCTCTCATAGGAGTTCTAACTTCGTCAATCCCCTTTCTTGCTGTTCTTCAAGCTGAACACAGTTGTTGGATACCAGTCAATACGGGCTGCAATTTCGTTGAAAAGGTAACCCTATCGGGCTTATATAATCTACGTAAGGGTATAGCAGGTGTTTTTTTAATCCGTGGAAAATCAATTCATTGCGCGCAATTACACCATGACTATGGATAGCTTGGTAAAGCAGGTTAATTCAAAACTCTCTGATAGGTAGAGTCAGACCTATTAAACTTTCAAATTAAAAACGAATACATATAGATATGAAAACTACAATTGAAAATGTTGGAAATAAAAATATCATTCCAACTGATAATGCCTTAAGGCATACAAACGTCACTCTTGAAACAAATGAATTTAATTTAAACAAACGAGATATGATAAACATTAATTTGCACGATACCGCATACCCCTTTGCAGGTAAAAGTAATCGTGAACTAAGGAATTCCTATTGGCTTTTTAAGTTAATCGGAAATAACACCCTTGTTGAAATAGGAAAGGCGATGGTAAAGCTATTCCCTCTCAGAAAGATTATTAAAGCCACTATTTTTAAACAATTCTGTGGCGGAGAAAATATTTCTGAATGTTTGAAAACGGTGGAAAGGCTTGCTAAGTCTAACATCGGTTCCATTTTGGACTTTTCTTCGGAGGGTGGTAAAAACGAAGGCGATTTTGACAAGACCGCGCTTGAAATTATCTGCACTATTGAAGTTGCAAGAAATAATAAAAATATTCCGTTCGCTGTGTTTAAACCCAGCGGAGTGGCAGGAATACCATTATTAGAATGCGTAAGTTTAAATACCAGATTAAATTCTGACGAAGCAGAGGCATGGGAAAGGGCAAAGAACAGAATAGATAGAATCTGTCATGCCGCTTCCGAGAATAATGTGCAGTTGCTTGTGGATGCAGAAGAAAGCTGGATACAGGGTGCTATTGATAATTTGGTGCATCAAATGATGGAGAAGTATAACGGAGAAAAGTGTTTGATTTTTAACACTATTCAAATGTATCGGAAAGATAGGTTGGAATATTTGGAAAATGAATTAAACATTGCAAAAGAGAAAGGCTATCATTTAGGCATTAAACTTGTGCGAGGAGCATACATGGAGAAAGAACGGAACAGGGCTAAAGCTATGGGCTATGGTTCACCGATAAATGAAACAAAAGCTGATACGGATTATATGTATGACCGTGCTTTAGAGTTTTGTGTCCATAATCTAAACTATATTTGCCTCTGTGCCGGTACACATAACGAAGCAAGTTGCATCATGTTGGCAAATCTTCTCCGTGAAAAGAAAATTCCGCCAGGCGACCCGCAGGTATATTTTTCACAATTATTAGGTATGAGTGATAATATCAGTTATAACCTTGCTAAAGAAGGTTATATGGTTGCCAAGTATGTTCCTTACGGCAAAGTAAATGATGTTCTCCCCTATTTAATCCGTAGGGCGCATGAGAATACTTCTGTCAAAGGCCAAATAGGGCGGGAGTTAAGTTTTATCATTAAAGAAATGTTACGGAGAAAGGAGGTTAAAAAACTCGTGCCTTCTATCAAGTTCTCTTAATTTGATTTAACTGAACTGCCATTTATTAATCCAGTTCCAAAGAGGAGAATTCCATTTTGTCGGAATTCTCCTCTTTTTATTACCGCTTTTCTAATTTTACTTTTACAATACTATAATATGGTAACAATTTTAGGTAGTGCCGATGCCAGATAAACGCCGATATTAAATGCCGCGGCATAATTCTGGGCCTCTGTCTTTATATTTCCATTAACATCTTTTCCATTAACATCATCATTAAAGTGGGTGAAGCGATCTGTTATCCCTGAAATAAATGCAAACTTCGCATCCGAAGCCAGCTTAATGATTCCATGTGTTGTTTCAATGGAACCTATTGTTGCAGTTATTCCAGCATCCCTAACAGCCTGTACACCGCTTGGGTCTGAAATGGAGTAGTCAGCACGGTTT
>DATHOL010000204.1:0-10806 GCA_035484895.1 Bacteroidia bacterium
CTTTTTAATTTTACTTTCTAATTGCTTCACCTTTTTGGCTTCATCCTCCAATCCTTTGGGGATAATGTGGGTTGCAACAGCTTTTTCCACTTTCTTTTCCTCTACCATTAAGCGCGATTCGTTTAGCCTTTCCAGTTTACGTTTGCGCATAAATTCATTAATGTCGCAAAGATGTTCCTTTACATGTCCGTCGCGGAATTCATAAAGTTTATGTACCAGGCCATCTAAAAAATCACGATCGTGGGAAACAATAATCAATGTGCCTTCGTAATTGAGCAAAGCTCTTTTCAAAATGTCTTTTGAGCGGATATCTAAGTGATTAGTTGGTTCATCCAACATTAACACGTTGTATGGTTGCAGGAGGAGTTTGCAAAGAGCCAATCGCCCGCGTTCGCCACCACTTAGCACTTTTACCTTTTTATCTACATCTTCTCCGCTAAACAGGAATGAGCCAAGCAGGTTACGGACCCTTGTACGTATTTCCCCTACCGCCAGTTCATCAATGGTATCGAAAACGGTTTTATTAGGATCGAGTTTTTCGGCCTGATCTTGTTCAAAATAGCCCATCAACACATTGTGACCAAGTTTAACAACCCCTTCCGATTCCGTTTGCCCTGATATCATTTTCATCATAGTGGTCTTCCCTTCGCCATTCCTACCCACTAAGGCTATCCGCTCTCCTTTCTCTAGAATGAAATTAGCCCCCGAAAAAATCCTTTTTTGCGGATACGCTTTCCCGGCGTTTTCCACTGTAAGTGCAATTTTACCGCTATGTGCAGGAGGCGGGAACCGGAAATTAATGGAAGCGTTGTCTTCTTCATCCACTTCAACAATTTCCATGCGGTCGAGTTGCTTGATAAGCGACTGGGCAAAGGCAGCTTTACTTGCTTTAGCCCTGTTTTTATCGATAAGTACCTGTGTTTTTGCAATTACCTTTTGCTGGTTTTTCGCCGCTGCCATTTGCTGTTCTCTTCTTTCCCTGCGGAGTTCCAAATAGTGGCTGTAATTGGTTTTATAATCGTAAATTTTTTTATTCGAAATCTCGATAGTGCGGGTAGTAACGGTATCCAGAAATTTTTTGTCGTGGGAAATAAGAACCAATGCACCGGGGAAGGTTTCCATAAACTCCTCCAGCCATTGTATAGATTCAATGTCGAGGTGGTTGGTAGGCTCATCGAGCAATAGCACATCCGGCCGTTGTAAAAGGAGTTTTGCCAACTCAATACGCATTCTCCAACCTCCACTTAGTTCTGAAGTGGGGCGGGTAAATTCGCTGCGGTCAAACCCCAGTCCTTTTAATTTCTTCTCAATTTCCTCATCACGGTTGCCCGAACCCAATATATCAAGCCGGTGGCTTATATCGGTTATCTCCGTTATCAGGTTAGAATAAGAATCGCTTTCATAATCGGTTCTGGTTTCTAATTGATGATTAACCTCGGTAAGGCGTTCTTCCAACTGTTGTATTTCAATAAAAGCGGTAGCGGCTTCTTCAAATACAGTTTTGCCGTGTTGATGAACCATATCCTGCGGTAAGTAGGCAATCTTTAATCCATTAGGTTTGCCAATACTCCCCGATGTGGCACTTTGCAATCCGGCCAATAGTTTGAGCAAAGTACTCTTCCCTGCCCCGTTTTTTCCGGCTAAACCAATACGATCATTTTCATTCACAAGAAAACTAACCCCATCAAACAAAGTGGAGCCTCCAAAACTTACATTTACGTTATTTACCGATATCATTTTTTATTCCTTTATCTCCCCTATGGGAGTTTGGGGCTGCAAAAGTAGTCTAAAAAAACGAAAAGGTTGCTCTGCGTTTCCGCAAGGCAACCTTTATTGGTTTTGAAAAGAGGCAGAAATTACTTAACTGCTTTCTTAACCGGAGCACCCTTATGGGTATGAGTAGCTGGCTTAGCAGCTGGTGTGGTTGCCGGTTTAGCAGCCGGTTTCACTGCTGGCTTAGCGGCAGGTTTAGTTGCTGGCTTAGCAGCAGGTTTTGTGGTTTGTTTTGCAACAGGAGCTTTAGCATCTTGTTTCATATGCTTTACAACTGGAGCTGCGAAAGAAAGTCCTCCGAAAAGAACTACACCGGCGAGAATTGCACTTAACTTTTTCATGACGTTTTTGTTTTTTTATTGGTTAGAAACTGAGAGCAAAATTATAGCGGCAGAATGAAGGATATATGAAGGTTTTCGCACTTGCCTGTTAATGGATGTTAAATAAAAATTAAAGTATATACGCTAAAAGAAAAAGGTTGTCCCGCTTTTGGCGAGACAACCTTAAAGTTATAAGAGGCAATAAAATTACTTGGTTGCTTTCTTAACAGGAGCTGCTTTCTTAGCAGGAACTTTCTTTATAGCCTTAGCAGGCGCAGTTGAAGTCTTTGCGGCAGGAGCCTTTGTTGCTTTAGTTGCAGGTTTAGCAGTTTGTTTTGCAACAGGAGCCTTAGTATCTTGTTTTAAAACTGGGGCTGCGAAAGAAAGTCCTCCGAAAAGAACTACACCGGCGAGAATTACACTTAATTTTTTCATGACGTTTATTGTTATTTATTAATGGTTAGAAACTGAAAGCAAAATTATATCACCAGGATGAAGGATGTATGAAGAGAATGGTGAATTAAAAGCGAAAAGGCTGCCCAACGTACCCGTCCGGCAGCCTTTTTACTTTTAAAGAAAGAGAAATTACTTAGCTGCCTTTTTGCCAGCTTTAGCATCCGCTTTTTTGTCGGCTTTCTTATCAGCCTTCTTGTCCATCTTTTTGTCTTCTTTCTTGTCAGCTTTCTTCACTTCTTTCTTTTCAGTTTTAGCTTTGTTATCTTGTTTTACAACAGGACGAGCGAAAGACATACCTCCGAAGAGAACTACACCTGTAAGGATCAAACTTAATTTTTTCATGACGGTTTTTTGTTTTAAAATTTATTATTGTTTAGAATCTGAAAGCAAAACTACAATGGCAGAATGAAGGACGTATGAAGGTTAATACAATCAGTGTGTTAAGGGATGTTAAAATTTAATAGCCATATATTCTGAATAGATTCTATTTTTGCAGACTATATATAATAGAACACACATACTTTTAAAATATACGATTATGAAAAAAGGCCCGATTTCAACATTTATAGATAAGAACTATCTGCACTTTAATTCTGCGACATTGGTAGATGCATCCAATGCCTATATAAAACACATGGATAAAAAAGGCAAAATGATGATTACCCTTGCCGGTGCTATGAGTACCGCGGAGTTGGGCATCTCTCTTGCGGAAATGATTCGCAAGGATAAAGTATCTATCATATCATGTACAGGTGCTAACCTGGAAGAAGATATCATGAACCTGGTGGCGCATAGCCACTATAAAAGGGTTCCGAATTACAGGCAATTATCGCCTGCAGAAGAGTGGGATTTGTTGGAGCATGGCTTTAATCGTGTAACCGATACCTGCATACCTGAAGAGGAAGCCTTCCGCCGCATTCAATCACATATTCATAAACTTTGGAAGAAGGCTCAAACAGCTGGCAAGCGCTATTTTCCGCACGAATATATGTATCAATTGCTACTTTCCGGTGTTATGAAAAAGCATTACGAAATTGACACAAAGAATAGCTGGATGATAGCTGCAGCGGAAAAGAACCTGCCTATTATTTGTCCTGGTTGGGAAGATTCTACCATGGGAAACATTTTTGCTTCCTATTGCATAAAAGAAGAATTGCAACCAAGCATTATGAAATCAGGTATCGAATATATGATGTGGTTAGCTAACTGGTATACCCAAAATTCTAAAGGACAAGGAATAGGCTTTTACCAGATTGGAGGGGGTATAGCGGGTGATTTCCCTATTTGTGTAGTACCTATGCTTTACCAGGATTTAGAACGAACCGATACGCCTTTTTGGGGCTATTTCTGCCAGATATCAGACTCTACAACCAGTTATGGTTCATATTCCGGGGCAGTACCAAATGAAAAGATTACATGGGGTAAATTGAGTGATAAAACACCTCGTTTTATTATTGAATCAGATGCTACTATTGTGGCACCGCTGATGTTTGCTTATATCCTAGGTAAGTAAACGTATCAAGTTTTTGTATGATGCTTCACGTCTATGTATGTGAAGCATCATTCATTTTCATAACTTGCAGAAGTATTTATGACACACACCTATAAAATAACCGGAATGACTTGCAGCGGCTGCGAAGCTACTGTCAAAAGCAATTTGCTGAAGTTGCCCGAAATAGAATCCGTTGAGTTATCAAAAGACACAGGCATTGCAAACATTGGTATGAGTAAACATATTTCCGTTGCAGATTTGCAAAATGCAATAGGGGTAAATAGTAAATACACTATTTCGGAAGATAGCAGCGTTCCTCAAATGAAAGAAGAACGAACGTGGTTAGCTACCTATAGACCACTTATCATTTTATTCGGATTAATCTTTAGCGTTTCTCTTATTGCATCTAAAAAGAGCGACGGAGCCGTTGAACCAACCACTTGGATGCGCTACTTCATGGCTGGATTTTTCCTGTGCTTTTCTTATTTCAAACTTATTAATGTAAAAGGTTTTGCCGATTCATACAGTATGTATGATGTTGTTGCCAAACGCATCAAAGCCTGGGGATTTATATATCCTTTTACAGAACTTGCTTTAGGTATTTTGTATGCAATGAATTTATATCCGCTCTATACAAATATTGCAACTATAATTATAATGGGCATCAGCAGTATTGGAGTAATTGAAAGCGTAATGAATAAGAAAAAGATTCAATGCGCCTGTTTAGGTGCTGTGTTTAACCTGCCTATGAGTACCGTTACCATTATAGAAGACTTGTTGATGGTAGGAATGGCAGGGGCGATGATATATTTGTTGTAGGGGCACAAAATTTTGTGCCCCTACTTATAGTCCTTGCTTTTCATGGCCGTAACATGGCCGGAATTATTGTCAATCCTGAATATTTTATATATTCTTGTAATAATAGTAGAAGGCTTTTTATCTTCAGGGTCAACATTTTCAAAACTAATTGTAATACTCCAGCTTTTCTTTTCTTCGCTCAGTTCAACTTCTTCCAGCATTATATTCTTAGCATTGCTATAAAAAGATTTAAGATATTCTATGGCAGCATTGGCTGCCTCTTTTGCGTTTATCATATTACCGGTATTTTAAATTATACGATTCAAAGTTACCATTTATCAGGTACTTCAAAAAAAATCTTTAAATTGTGTCCGGAATGGTCAACCTGCTTCGTCATTATAGTATAAACCAACAAATCAAAATAGTTATGGCTAAAACAATCGTTCAAAAAGTAGTGTTTAAGAACACCACTCCTAAAGTGCTATATGCCCTCTATATGGATGAAAAAAAGCATACCATGATTGCAGGTGCACCATGTAAAATTTCAGCAAAGGAGGGAGCTAAATATTCTGTGCATGGAGGATATATCAGTGGGAAAAATCTTCAATTGGTAAAGGACAAACTAATTGTTCAAACTTGGAGAGCCGTAGATTGGGATAAAAGCGAGGTGGATTCTACATTCATTATTAATCTGGAAGAAAAAGGAAAGGACGTGGTTCTTCACGCAATTCATGCCAATGTGCCCGATAAATATGCAGCCAGTGTTGCTAAAGGATGGACCGGCCATTATTGGAATCCATGGAAACAACATTTGGCAGGTAAAATAATCACACGTCCTCAAATGTAAAATATTTTAACCGGCTTGTCCGGAATTGAAAAAGTCAAACGTCTTTGCAGTATAAATCAATAAACAAAAACAAAATGAAAAAGTCAAGTTATGAGTCAGAAATTATTCTGAAAATGAATAGCAGGTTATTTACAAGCGCATTAGATGGCGTTACCGATGAACACGCGGCTCAGCAAATAAGCGACCACAATAATCCGTTGAAATGGATTGCAACACACACAGTTTGGGCGCGTTATAATATGTTGAATATTTTAGGTAAGCCTGCGACAAATCCATATGCGGGAATGTTTGAGAACTTCAAACCTTATAATTCTGCCGATAAATACCCCACACTTGCTGATGTGAAACAAGAATGGACAAAAGTTACAGGGTTACTTAATGATGCAATGGCATCAGTAACCGAAGAACACCTTGCCGGTGATTGTCCGTTGAAAAGCCCTATCGGAGATTTTTCAAATGGAGGGACCTTCGCTTTCCTTGCACAGCATGAAAGTTATGACATAGGCCAAATAGCTTTCTTAAAAAAGTATTACACCAAGGAAGCAATGAAATATAATTAATTTCAGTTCTTTGTCCGGAAATGAAAAGTTCACACGTCATAGTATCATAAAACAATAAATTAGTAACCTTTAAAATAAAAAATAAAATGGAAAAGTTCATGTATTTATTCAGAGGCGGAGATTTTCATTCCGGAAAACAAAGTCCGGAGGAAATGCAGGCACACATGCAAAAATTCGGGAAATGGATGGGCGAGCTTGCTCAAAAAGGCACTCTTGTGGGCGGTGATCCGCTTCATAAGGAAGGAATGCAGGTGGTTGGAACAAAAAAGACAGTTACCGATGGTCCTTTCATTGAAGCAAAAGAATTAGTTGGTGGATATGTTATTGTAAATGCAAAAGATATTCATGATGCCGTTGAAATTTCAAAAGGCTGCCCTATATTGGATGTAGATGGCAAAATTGAAGTTCGCCCTGTAATGAATGTAAATATGTAAGTCGGTAAGTAAAATTAATTAACAATCAATAAAACAAAAAACAAAATGGAAAAGTTCGTGTATTTATTCAAAGGAGGAATGGACAACAGTCAAACCGCTTCACCGGAAGTAATGCAAGCCCACATGCAAAAATGGAATGAGTGGATGCAAAAATTAACTAAGGACGGCAATATGCTCGGCGGAGAGCCACTGCATCCTGAAGGCAAAAGAATTTCCGGCACTAAAAAAGTAGTGACTGATGGCCCTTTTGCAGAAACAAAAGAAGTAGTTGGCGGGTATTTGCTTATCAATGCTAATGACCTTAACCATGCTGCCGAAATAGCAAAAGGCTGTCCTATTCTTGAAGTAGACGGTCAGGTAGAAGTTCGTCCGGTAAGACCAATGTAATTTGCATTGGCAATACAGCAGGACAACGAAGTAACTAAAGTGGTTGACCATCTTTTCCGGCATGAGTCGGGGAAGATGGTCGCCGTTTTAACGCGTGTTTTTGGTTTCGCCAATATTGAACAGGCTGAAGATATTGTACAGGATACTATTATCCGTGCCCTTGAAACCTGGAAATTTGGCAAAGTTCCGGATAATCCTCAGGCATGGCTATACCGCACGGCAAAAAATAAAGCCATTGATTTAATACGCCATCAAAAAGTAAAACACAAAATAGAAAGTGAACTTGCACCACTTCTGAAATCTGAATATACACTCGTTCCATCAATGAATGAAATGTTTCGTGAAAATGAAATTAAGGATAGCCAGTTGCGGATGATGTTTGCATGCTGCCATCCTGCTATAAATACAGAATCGCAACTTACTTTGATGCTGAAAACCCTTTGTGGGCTTAGTACACGGGAAATCGGCAACGCGTTTCTCTCAAGCGAAGATACCATACAAAAACGGCTTTACCGCACGAAGGAAAAAATAAAGGAAGGACATATCTCTCTTGATTATCCTGGCGCGGATAATATGCCTGCAAGGGTGGATACCGTGCTTAAAGCATTATATCTATTATTTAACGAAGGATATAATTCTTCGCACCCTGAAAAATTAATCCGTGACGATTTATGCGAAGAAGCACTACGGCTGACTCTTCTGCTAACAGAAAATCCTAAAACCAATTTACCCCAAACCAATGCACTTTTAGCCTTAATGTGTTATCAGGCTTCCCGCTTTGGTGCAAGGCTCGACGATAAAGGATTTATGGTATTATTAAAAGACCAGGACAGAACGCATTGGAATAAATTTCTTATTGAACGGGGCAACAACTACCTCAATCTTTCTGCCGATGGAAATAGGATTCACGAATATCATCTGGAGGCTGCTATTGCTTCTGTTCACGCCAATGCAAAATCGTATGAAGAGACTAATTGGAGTATGATTCTGCAATTGTATAATAACCTTTTAGATCGCACGAATAACCCTATGGTGGCTATTAACCGATGTATTATTTTAGGTGAAGTTGAGGGATACAATAAAGCTATTGAAGAGTTGGAAAAGATAAAAGGGCTCAATGGAAACTGTTATTATAATACTTCTTTGGGTGAGATGTATTTGAAGGCAGGAGACAAGAATAATGGCATCAAATTGTTCCAAAATGCACTGGAATTAACTTCCTCTAATGCGGAGATTGAATTGATAAGGAGAAAGATAAATTTGTGCAAATAATTCTGCTACTTTTACTAGTCAAGATTATTTACTTATGACTCCTATCTCGAATAACCTGAAAGGTGGTAACCTTCCTTCCATTGGCAACGTAAAGTCTGTTATTAGCGAAGTAACTAATCAATTTTTTTTTGATGAACTATTTGAGGCTTATACAGCACCGACCATTTGGTGGTAATGCGCTCTGCCGACGCTGTTGAAAAAATCACCCAAGTAAATCCTGAATATGGAAACTATTCCCAGTGTTGTTACTAGAATTAAAAAACGGGGAAGCTAATGAAATCTTAATCTATCTTTACGCAAAGAGATTTTGTATAGATAATGAGATTTTATAAGGCTTTATTTTTTTTGCTATTCCCCATTTGGCTGTTTGCCCAGCCTGGCCCGTTTGGAGGATTTACAATGAGTTTCCGTGTATATTCACCAAACGGTGACATGGTTTTGTGCGGGGATAAATCATATGAAATGTACCTCACTTACACAACATATATTAGTGAAAAATATGCTAGTGTTTCTAAAGTGAAGATGGATACATTCAGTTGTAACAATAGCCATTTTGAACATACATTCTCTGAAACCATAGCAAGAACGATTAACCCACAGAATATTATAATTAATATTATTCATGGTAATGATACCATGCAAGTATTCGAGAGTCCGCAGATTGATTCAGTGCCATTTAGAAAAGGGAGATATTACTTAAACACAAACTCACTTCCGTTTTATCTGATAAAGAAAAAGAATCATGCCAAAGTAAATAACCTGAATTGGGAATTACTGAAAATAGGCGAGCAAATAGAACATCCGCAGATTACATTTATTAAACGAGGTATGATACCCGTAGAAAAAATTCTTATTAATTTCCCCTTGGCTTTATCACCTGACAGCAATGGATATTTAGTGTATTCTAATTATTCAGAAGTTGAAAGGATTTGTTGTGGAGAGGACAATACTATTTGGAGTCAATTCCATGAAACAACCACTGCAAAATTTGAACATTTTGTGCAAAGTGCACCACCTCAATTTACTATTTCCGACTTGAAGTTTACCCCTAAATATTCTAACGTAACAAAATCTTCATGGGCCAGGGAGCCTTTGCTTTCATTTTATGTTCAATCGCAAATGCACTTTATTAACTCCACTACTGCCTATATGCAATTACTGGATAAGTTGTATAAAACTACTGATGGCGGGAACGAGTGGAATGAGGTGTTGAATGGGGTAAGCAAGTACTATTATAACAAGGATGAGGTGTATGCGGTTACTACGAAAAATGAATACGCAAGAATCAGACTGGGTGAAAATACTCGGGTAATTGGGCGATTTAAAACAAATGGAATTGCAGCCTCTATAAATTCTATCCAATTCCAGAACGATAGTGTTGCTTATTTTCTGGTCTCTTCCGGAACTGAGGATAGCACGCAAGTATTGTATAAGTCAGTTCATGGTAAATTTAAAAAGAAACCACTCTTGCGGTTTTTGCCCTCAGATACCAAATTGATTATAACAAATAAAGGCGTTGTTCTTTGGTTTGGGGCAAAAACTTTTTGGCAGTCACTGGACGGTGGGACAACCTGGACTTGCTTCGATGACAAAAACGAATATACCAATTACTCCGCTCGTGAATATCCCGGTTTTGTAAATGCTTATGCAGGCCCCGACGGAACCTTAATGGGAAATTTGATTGAGGGCGGAGATGGTTTATTTTATGGTAATATTTTGCTGGACGAACAACAGGATTCGCTGGAAAAATTACAATCCAATAAATTCATAAAACTGATTATTAAAAGACGGGATGGATTGGATTCTATTGCCCTTTGTAATTGTATAGCAAAAAGCGCCCAGATTAAAAATAACCGGCAAATTGAAAATGGCACATATTACGCAACAGGACTGAAGTTTTTGATAGACAGAGTGAACAGTATAACTCTGCAGGATGGTGAATTTGAATTTGTATATTATGCAAAGGATACAACTAAACCCATAAAAGGAATCTATATTGCAACCGAATCAAGCATTGCTTTTCATTCTAAAGATACAAGTCTCTTCTTCAATGGTACCTACTATTACCTTTTTGATGGAAATAATTTTAGCATTTATCATTGCAAAATGGGAAAGGGTAAAGCAGATGAAGTGGATTTTTACAAATTCGGAAGAGACTCCACCTATCATGATCCGGTTACAATTGATCAGATTACAAAGGTTTTAAAAGACCATGCATCAAATCATCTTTATTCATTTACACCTGACTCGGAAAAAATTGTAATTACGCTGGTGGATACGTTAGGAAAAGGGGTAGAGAATGCCTCCATAAAACTGGACGATATTTATGCAAAGCCCCAGAGTATAGGCAATATGTATTATTTTGATAAGCGCATGCTCGCTGAATTTCAACCCGGAAACGCTTTACTGCTGCTTATTTCTCACCCCGATTATGACCCACTAGTGGTGGAGTTTTCGGGGAATAGTG
>DATHOL010000205.1:0-2051 GCA_035484895.1 Bacteroidia bacterium
GAAGCTGCAGTAACCGTGGTAAGTGGTGGAGTGCCACCTTATACCTATTTATGGTCTCCCGGCGGAGAGACTACCGACACTATTAAAAGGCAATGCGAGGGCGATTATTGCTGTACCATTACAGGCGCTAACGGATGCTCCGAAAATGTTTGTGTGGTTGTAACCAATACATCGGGAATAGATAATATCCAATCGGCAACGGGACTTAGCATTTATCCAAACCCAAACAACGGCATTTTCACAATTTCAAATAGCAATTACGGTTTAGGAATTATGAATTTAGAAGTGTACAATGTACTCGGACAAAATTTACTCTCTCAACCATTAAGCAATACACAAGAAAACAACATTATCAATCTCAGCAATAAAGCTGCAGGAATGTATTTCTACCGTGTGGTAAAAGAAGATGGTGGATTACTTGGAAGTGGAAAAATTTTGATTCAGAAGTAAGTCGGAGCCCGACCGGCAATAAAGGAGATAAGGGGACAGCGCTTTAATAATTACAACCCAGCCCTCACAAAAGTCAATGAGTACTCATTGACTTTTTTCTTATTTCTATTTGCAACTATATGTTTGTGCTTTCAGCAAAATATAGCAGGAGCAAATCATGAAAAATATTGAGATAGAAATAAACACGAGTTATATAAACGCATTCCGCAGCGATAAACGGTTTCTCTTTTTGTATGGCGGCGCAGGCAGCGGCAAATCGCAATTTGCGGCGCGTAAAATTCTTTACCGCATGATAAATGAAACGGGGCATCGTTTCTTAATTGTCCGCAAGGAAAAATGCCACGTGCGTGAAAGCATGTACACGCTGCTGAAAGATATTATAGAATATTACAATTTAACGCACCAATTTTCATTCCGGAATGATGCTATGCAAATTATCCATAACGAAACGGGAAACGAAATACTTTCGGCAGGATTGTTAGACAGTGATAAAATAAAATCAATTAGCGGCATTACCGGAATTTGGGTGGAAGAAGCATTTGAATTGGAGAAGAAAGATTTTGACCAGCTTAATTTGCGCCTGCGGGGAATTACGGGCAATTACAAGCAGATTATATGCACCTTCAACCCCATGGATACAAGCCATTGGCTTAAAACAATGCTCGACAGGAAGCCCGATAACCTGTTGGCTTTGCAAACCACCTTTACCGATAATATGTTTATTGATAAAGAATATATGGATGAACTCATCAGCCAGTATAAGCAGAATGAAAATTTTGCGCGGGTATATATAAAAGGCGATTGGGGGCGTGCCTATACCGGGGGTGAATTCTATCATGGCTTTTCCTGGTCCAAACATGTTGACACGGTAAAGTACAACTCCGCGCTTCCTTTGCATATTACATTTGATTTTAATGTGAACCCTTATGTTACCTGTTGCGTATGGCAACTGGATTATAATTCTTCGGGGGAACTTAAGAAAGTTTTGCAGCTGGATGAAATCTGCCTCAGTCATCCCCGAAACTCCACCAAACAGGTATGTGCTGAATTCCGGCGAAAATATTTTAATGAAAAAGGACATACGGCAGGGCTATTTGTTTATGGCGACCCTTCGGGTAAACATGAGGATACCCGGAGTGAAAAAGGCCATAACGATTTTACCATAATAAGAAATGAATTAAAGGATATGCACCCAACCATGAGAATAGCTGACAAAGCCCCAAGTGTAAAAAGCCGAGGCGATTTTATTAATTCTATTTTGGAAAGTGAATATGATGGCATTTCCATTTTAATAAATGAATATTGCAAAAACAGCATTGATGATTTCCTATATATTAAGCAAGATGCAAATGGCGTAAAACTGAAAGAGAAAGCGAAGGATGAAAAAACAGGAGGTGTTTATGAAAAGTATGGCCATACCAGTGACAGCGCTGATTATTTTCTCACCACTGTTTTTTCTCCGGAGTTTACTTATTTTTTAAACGGAGAAAAAAAATTCAATCCGGTATATGGTAAAAAGACGAGTAATAATTTGTGGTGAGATGATCAACCCGCTCCCAATTTTGAAAACAATTCCTTTTTCTTGCTGCGGGAAACCTCTA
>DATHOL010000206.1:0-5437 GCA_035484895.1 Bacteroidia bacterium
TAATTCTATTTCCCCCTGAAAAAATATTAAAATTTTCCTTGCATATTCAAAATTATATATAGCTTTGCACTTCAAAGTACTTTTAAATATCCTATTATGGAAGATAAAAATGAACAATTAGACACATTGCACGAGATACGCTCGCTGATGGAGCGTTCATCCCGTTTTATATCGCTTAGCGGCTTGTCCGGAGTATCTGCAGGACTATTTGCATTAGCGGGGGCTGCTTTGGTATATCAGCACCTGCACCTGGGGTTAACATCTCCATGGGATTATAATGATGTGCTGACTATGGGGCCCGGAGAATTCAATAACTATTTCTTTTTTCTAACTGCTGTTGCTTCCTCAGTTTTGGTTGCATCATTAGCTGCCGGCATATTTTTTACCGTCAGAAAAGCGAAGCTTGCAAGGTTATCCATTTGGGATGGAACAGCAAAGCGTTTACTTATTAATATGTTTATTCCGCTTATGGCCGGAGGCTTGTTTTGCCTGGCATTAATGTTCCATCATATTGTGGGAGTAGTTCCGCCGGCTGTTTTGATTTTTTACGGACTTGCCTGTGTTAATGCAAGCAAGTACACACTTAATGATATTCGTTATTTGGGATTAATAGAAATGGGGCTTGGATTAATTGGTTTGATTTTTTGGGAATACAGTTTACTGCTTTGGGCTATAGGGTTTGGCCTGGTTCATATTGTATATGGAATTATAATGTATTACAAGTATGAAAGACTGGATTGAAGATTTAAATAAAGCGTTCGAAAGCCGTATCAGGTTGGGCATTATGTCTATCCTGATGGTGAACGATGAGGTTGACTTTTCTACCTTGAAAGAAATGCTGGATATAACCGACGGCAATTTGGCAAGCCATATTCAGGCATTGGAAAAACTGCAATTTGTAGTTGTTAAGAAGCAGTTTGTGGGGAAAAAGCCTAACACATCCTATACAGCAACTAAAGCCGGAAGAAAAGCATTCAACGAACATTTGGACGGGCTGGAACAAATTTTAAAAAACAGGAAATAATTTTTTTGCCTATTAACTTTGAAATGCAAAGTACTTTTAAATTAATAAATATGAAAAACAACACATCCACACAGTTAAACAGGAAAATAAAAAGGCTGATTATTTTATTTATTGCCGGCCTTTGCTTGAGCGGGATTACTGCATTTCCACTGCTTCAGGAAATATCCTTTCTGAACAAATACCTTTCACCTGTTGCACCCGAATGTGCGAGGCAATGGATTAGAAAAGTATATGAGGGAATAACAGCCATTGATAGTTCCTATCCATTTATGGCGTATGGAACAGATTGGCTTGCATTTGCACACCTGGTTATTGCAGTTGTATTTATCGGGCCTTTCCGCGACCCTGTTAGGAATATTTGGGTAATACAATTCGGGAGGATTGCCTGCTGTATGATTTTTCCGCTTGCTTTTATATGTGGCACTATACGCGGAATCCCTTTCTGGTGGGAACTAATTGATTGTTCTTTCGGTGTCTTCGGGCTGATACTTCTTACCTGTATTTATCGAAATATTCAAAAACTGGAATCCATAACTCAACATAATAACCTTTAAAATTCAACACCATGAAACGAAACGATTCGGCCCTATTAATTGCTGTATCTTTTTACAGTTTCCTTTTCTACCGGCAATCTCCGGGAATAAATTTTGTCATTTTTAATCTTGTTTTGCTTGGCTGTCTGGCCCTGATAAATAGACAGGAAACTAAGAGTAAGCAGTTTCTTATTGCTGCGCTTGGATGCCTTGCATCTGCTCTTTGTGTGGGGTATTATGGGAATTTGCTTTCTGTAATTGCCAATATTATTTCGTTGAGTTTGCTTTCCTCAATAAGTATAAATAAAAACTCTTCCGTAGTTGTTTCATTGATTTCATCCGCCTCTTCCTATTTCGCATCTCCTGTAAATATGGTTTTAGATTATCAGGAAAAATATAAAGTTCGAAATGAGACACATCCCAACTCCTGGAAAAGAATAATTCTGATTGGCATCCCAGTTGTTATCACATTCGTCTTTTTCTTTTTGTATAGGGCATCTAATCCGCTGTTTGACAAACTTGCGGAAAAAATAAACTTGGATTTTATTTCTATGTCATGGATTATTTTCACATTTATCGGACTGGTATTATTGTATGGGTTCTTTTATCAGCGGAAACTGGAAAGCCTTTCCAAATGGGACGAACAGTCTTCGAAAATTGAGAATAAGGAATATAAAACATTGAGATTATTTGGCAAGGATTTAAACTTAACAGACGAAAATTTTTCAGGTATTGTTTTGTTTGTTTTATTGAATTTGCTTGTCCTTATAGTAAATATTGGAGATATAGATTTTCTTGCAGTTACTAAAAAATTACCCGAAGGAATTTCCTATTCCCAATTTGTGCATCAGGGTATAGATGCGCTAATAGCATCTATAATTATTGCAATTGCCATTGTATTATTTTATTTCCGTGGAGGCTTGAATTTTTTTGCAAAAAACAAAGCCATAAGAGTGCTTGCGTGTATCTGGATTTTGCAGAATGCTTTTATGATTTATTCCACCGCGTGCCGCAATACGCTATACATAGCTGAATGTGGCCTGACGTTTAAACGTATTGGTGTATATGTCTATCTTTTACTTGCATTAACTGGGCTTGTAACTACCTTCATTAAAATTATAAAAGCGAAGAGTAACAGTTTTTTATTCCGGGTAAACGGATGGGTGTTTTATAGTTTTCTGGTAATATTTTCTTTTCCAAACTGGGATAGGATTGTTACTTCCTACAATGTGAAAAACAATAAAATGGATTATCCTGAATATATGTTTTCATTATCCAATTCCAATATCCCCGATTTGCTTCCTTTCTACAATGCATCATTGCATTCTTCACAGATTGACATTTATAGAAACCCACGTAAATGGGGCATAGAAAAGGCATTCAGCCAAAAGCTTTACAATTTTATTGCTCTGCATGATACACTTGACTGGAGGTCGTGGTATTATGATAATACGGATACTTATAACGCTATCACAAAAAATGAATTTGTAGATTCCGTTACAGATATTGACCTTAGCGGTGTTCGTGATCTATCATTGAAACATCTTTCCATATTGACGAAAATAACGGGCCTAAGTCTGTCATATGCCGGTTTGACTAATATAGATGAATTACCAACCTTTACCAGCCTCAGGGAACTTGACCTGAGCAGCAATTGTCTGGCAAATATTAAAGCTATTGGCAAATGCTCTAATCTTCGGAAACTGAATTTGGCATATTCAGGATTAAAAAGTTTAAACGGAATCGAAGCACTGCAAAAACTGGAAGATTTGAATCTTTATAATGATAATATTCAGGATATATCTGTGCTTTCAAAATTGCCAAATCTTAAAACACTTACCATTAGTACTTATTTTGGGAATGATAACCTCTTGTCTATACTGCATGGCCTGCAAAACCTACGGAAACTTGATATAAGCGGTAATAATATGACAAGCCTGAGTGGGGTAGAAAACCTGCAACAGCTGGAAGAACTTGATTTAGGAGCAAATGCTATTATTGATTATTCGCCACTTTATAAACTTCCGCACTTAAAAACAGTATCTATTCCACGCTCATCCATTCGTGATTCCACTTTTACGATATTAAGTAGAGACTTGCCGAATGTGAAAATTATTGAATTATAATATACATATTCTAAAAGTAAATTATCATGAATACAAATAAATTTCAACCGTTTTTCGACGGCTACTTTCAAGCTGTAATAGCTAGTATAGTTAGCCTTCTGGCGTTAATTATAATTTCAATTGGGGTATTAGATTGGCCTTTATTCGGCTTTGTGCTAGTTGTTTTTATAGGTGCCATTCTGCATTTTCTTTTTCTTTTGGGAATATATATTGTTGTATTTCCCCTTTTATCTTCAATGGATTCAAAAGGCCCGCTATCTACTTTCAGAACATTTATGGACAGGTACATTCCATATTTTGCAATTCCGTTTGCATTGCTTTTTGGGTTATTGTGGATGGGTGGCGACCTGAATAAGTTTTTTACATTTGTTATGCTCGATTTCCTTTTCACTTGCTACATCGGGCTTTACTATTATGTGAAAAATAAATGCAGACTAAATGAACAGGCTTAAAACAAAACTATTCTGGCTCGTTGCATTCAGTATTGCAATGGGCTTTATGGAAGCGGCCGTAGTTGTTTACCTGCGGAAGATTTATTACGCTAACGGCTTTCATTTTCCATTAACACCTGTTGAACCTTCTATCGGAATGACGGAGTTTTTACGGGAAGCTTCTACTATCATCATGCTGCTTGCAATCGGTATCCTGACAGGTAAAAATACTTCCCAAAAATTCGGCATCTTCATTTTCTGTTTTGCCATTTGGGATATTTTCTATTACGTGTTTCTCAAACTGCTTGTCGGTTGGCCCGAATCACTATTTACATGGGATATACTGTTTATTATTCCCGTGCCATGGGTCGGGCCGGTACTGGCTCCATGCCTCGTTTCCCTCAGTATGGTAGTCTTGACAACTGCTATCATTTATTACCAAGAGCGAGGCGTAGATGTGCATTTGAAACCCAAAGAATGGATGCTATTAATTACCGGTAGCCTTGTTATAATACTTTCTTTTGTAGAAGATTATTGCAAGTATTGCAGCAGCCATAACACCAGCCTAGTGCTTCCCTGGCGTGATAAACTGTTTAATGAAATTGCGACCTACACACCGCAAAGTTTTAACTGGTGGGTTTTTGCCGCCGGAGAAATATTGATACTTGCAGGGATAATTTCTTTTATAAAAAGGGCAAGAGCCTTGCGATAAAAAAATGCAATTTTTTTGCTGTTTTTTTAAATTAGCATTTGAAGCATTTTAATGCAGGTTATAAATTACTGCATAAGCCCTTATCTGTCACGTATTCATTGTTTTATATGAATGCAGCAGTTTTTTGATTACTACTGCCTATTTTTGGCAGTGGCAAATGGGTGGCAAATGCAAGGCATTTGTTATACAATGGATTTCTTAACTTTACAGGATGAGAAAAGTATTTTTTCTTGCACTATCTATTGTTATAGTAAATGTTTGTTTTGCTCAGATAACTTTTGAAAAAAACTATTATATAGACAGATACTATTATGCAAACCAGTCGCCTTCAGTATTAAATACCATTGACAGCGGATATATGGTTGCATCATACAGTGGAGATAGTGCTTTCCCCGATCATTTTGTAGTATCCATTTCACGGCTTGACAAGCATGGAAGTTTACTTTGGAACAAACTTTCTGATCCTTATACAAACTACATTTCAGCAGGCTTAACACCGATGGTTCAAAATCCTGATAGCACCATTCTATTAGGATGGAATGATCAGGGAAAAACAAGCATTTATGAAAGACTTGGATTTATTAAGTTGGATAAAACAGGGAATCCTATTT
>DATHOL010000207.1:0-4980 GCA_035484895.1 Bacteroidia bacterium
CATGGTTACATCATCCCACTCTTGCTCTACAGCCATGGAAAAGAGAAGCGCCAGGTTAGCCCCGGCAGAAAAAACATCTGCTTCGTTAGAGATTACCAACCCTCTGAAATCTTTCTCAGCCAATTCAATGGCTTTATTCACACCTTCGAAAACCTCACTGCCAATGGTATTCATTTTGGTATGGAATTCCAGATTCAGGATTCCGTCACCTATATCGGTAACTGTTGTGCCTGAATTCTTCCAAACCGTTTTATTTTCCCTGATATTATCCAATAAAATAAAGGCCTCCGTTCCGGGGATAGCTTTGTAAGATGCAGTTGGAATATCATAATATTTCTTAACCCCGTTTTCAGTTTTGTAGAAAGAGGTAAAACCTTTTTTCAGCATATCATATACCCAAGATGCAGGTTTGTTGCCTGCTTTTTCCATCATATCGATTGCAGCCTGCACGCCAATAGCATCCCATGTTTCAAAAGGACCAAGTTGCCAGCCAAAACCGGCGCGCATTGCATCATCTATCCTATAAAGTTCATCTGAAATTTCCGGTATTCGATTAGATACATACGCAAACAATCCAATGAATGATGCCCTATAAAATTCGCCTGCAATATCTTGCCCTGCGACCAGTACTTTCATCCGTTCGGGGAGAGAATCAATTGTCTTCGTAAGTTCCAGTGTTGCAAACTTTACCTTCTCGGAAGGCTTGTATTCAAAGGTCTTCAGGTCTAATGCCTGTATTTCACTTTTGCCGTCTTTCTTTACTTTTTTATAAAACCCCTGCCCGCTTTTATCGCCATACCATTTGTTCTCGTTGAGCTTGGCAACATACGTCGGTAATTCAAACAAAGTATGCGCTTCGTCATTGGGAAGGTTTGCTTTCAAACCATTCGCAACATTTACGAGCGTA
Source organism: Bacteroidia bacterium (assembly GCA_035484895.1). Classification (GTDB taxonomy): domain Bacteria; phylum Bacteroidota; class Bacteroidia; order JABEUT01; family JABEUT01; genus JABEUT01. The sequence continues at coordinate 908 of DATHOL010000207.1, forward strand.
TCCAATCCAACCACATCGCATGTGCGGAAGGTGGCAGATTTCGGACGGCCCAAAACCGGGCCTGTCAATTTATCTACTTGTTCAACAGTCAATCCCATTTTTTCTACCAAATGGAATAATGCCATAATGCCGAATACCCCTACCCTATTGGCAATAAACGCAGGAGTATCTTTGCAGAGCACGGTAGTTTTGCCCAAATATAAATCCCCGTAATGTTCAAAAAAATCAATTACCTCCGGCGAAGTTTTGGGGTCAGGAATAATTTCAAGCAATCTTAAATAGCGTGGCGGATTGAAGAAGTGCGTACCGCAAAAATTCTTTTGAAAATCATCGCTTCTACCTTCCGATAGCAAATGCAATGGAATACCGGAGGTGTTGCTTGTGATAAGTGTTCCGGGCTTGCGGAGCTTTTCAATCCTGTCAAAAAGGCTTCTCTTAATTTGAAGATTTTCAGTGACTGCTTCTATCACCCAATCGCAGGTAGCAATTTGCGAAAGGTCATCATCCAGATTGCCTGTAGCAATACGCGATAAAAATGCTTTATTATAGATTGGGGATGGATTGCTCTTCACAACTCCGGCAAGGGCTTCGTTGACGATACGGTTTTTAAAAACTTTATCGCTAGTAGTTAACCCTTTCTTTATTTCATCGTCACGCAATTCTTTGGGAACTATATCGAGCAATAAAACCTGCACTCCTATATTGGCAAAGTGGCAGGCAATACGTGAGCCCATTACACCCGAACCTATTACTGCAACCTTCTTAATTCTACGGTTCATAATTTTCTCTTTTACTGGCAAATTTATGTTATTTGATGGGATTAGCGGATGAAAATATTTTATCCTGGGAATCAGGCATTATATGGGCAAAAACTCATGCTAAATCGCATATTTTCATATATTCGTTGTTTATTTAATATTTAAACCAAATTCCAATGAAAATACCGGAACAGTATTTACCCGTAATGCCTTATCTTATTATTAAAGACGCAAAGGCATTTAAAATATTTATGATGGATGTCTTTGGAGCCACGGAACAAGAACTGGTGCCGCGCGACGAGCATTTAATAATGCATGGTGAGCTAAAAATCGGCGATGCCATAATTATGTATGCCGATGCAACTGAAAAATATGGAGCACGACCATCGGGTATGTTTATTTATATAGAAAGTGTGGACGAAATTTATAAAAGAGCTATGGAGAAAGGATCTAAAAGCCTGATGACTCCGGTAAAAATGGAATATGGTTATACCGCAGGTTTTGAGGATAGTTGGGGAAACCAATGGTGGATTGTACAGGGAGAGTGAAGAGATAAGAACTAAGAGCAAGAACAATTTTTCAACTTTTAGCTATTAGTTCTTAACTCTTAGCTTTATAAGTCCCACAAGCGTTTGCGAGGCTGTGATTTGGGAAAGAAATGTTTTTTATTCTCTTTAAAAAATGCCAGAATAAAGTAAATAATGACAGGCGAGCCAAACGTAAAAAAAGAGAGATAGATAAAATAAAGGCGTATGGTTGTACCTTTAATGCCTATCAAATTGCCTATGGAATCACACACACCAAAGGCCTGCTGCTCAAACCAGGCGACTATTATTGTTATTACTTTTTTCATTTGAAGGTTCTACATTTATACTACAAATTTACTCCATTTTTATTTAACACTCATCAACTGGTGCCCTATGGCGCAATTAACACATCTGCGCTGGTCGCAATACTCTTTCCTGAGTTGAATTAAAGCTTGCGATTCGTAGGCATCGGAAGCAGTAACTCCAATAGATTCCCATTTTTTAATGATGCTATTTTTTTCCGCTTTTATAATATGAAGAATATCCAGAGCCTGTTCCGATATCTCATCCTTGCCGGTATTTTTGCCATATAGAAACATGGTAGGGATAACTGCATTTATCATCAATATCTCTATGGTAGATTTGCCAATTGCTCCTGCTTTGCGAGCAGATAATTTATCCGGTTGGAAATGCGTAAGCCAATATTCGGAAGGCTTTACAGAAAATAGTTTGATAATATCATATTCGGTATCGGCCTCCATCGCTTCGCGGAATAAATGTTCCTGCGAATGAATAACAGCAGCGAGTTGTGCAAGCCTGATAGTTGGGAATTGTGGGGGACGAATCCGCATAAACTTCCACTCCGATTTTGACATGGGTACCAGGTTTAGTTTATGCTTCAAATACTGATATTCCTGCTGCAGACGGATTACATATACATCCTTAAAGTCACCTTCCAGAAAACCTGCCTGCCCTAGTAATAGAGCTTCCACCTGAAAAATATTAGCCCTGTGTTTATAAATGATTTTAAATGGCAATACGCTTGCAAGCCTTTCAAATGGCTCTGAGTTTAAAGGATTGCCGAGGGTTCGTAATATCAGGCGGTAAAAAGTTTCTTCCCAATCATTTATGCTTTTATCAAGATTGGAAGAGATAAGATTTGTTTTCCGTTCAAGCCTTTCGGCTACCAATCTGTCGAGCCAGGAGTTTAGTGTTAATTGATTGACTTTTTGAATGCCCTTTTCACAGGGAATACTTTTGGAAGATGTTTTTAAGTCCTGGTATTTCTTGTAAATGTCCTTTTCTACAAAGTTTTTCAATTCAAGTGCAGGAAGTACAAAACTACCCGGCAGTTCTATATCCTTATCATTTTCCCAAACCACGTGAAGAATTACATTTTTATAGGCTCCGTCATGTTGGTGCCTATGCTTAAACCAATCGGAAGATTTGATATGCACTTCCACATTGCCCGCCCAAAGCGTATTGTCAATACGAATTTGTGCATTAAAAAAATCAGGCCCTGCATCAGAATTATGCAATCCTGAACGAACTATTTCTACTTGCTTTCCATCGGTGGTTTTCAACGCAGTTCTGTTGAAAAGGGCATGTTTCCATATATATTGCAAAAACTCTTCAGTCACGCCAATTAGTTAAAAGTTTGGAAAGTCTAAAATAGGAAATTTAAACTTGCTTACGGTTTTCTTCCGATAAAAATAAGCCGTTCAGAAGTACCGGCATCGAATTTATGCAACTGGTAATCGCCAAAGACCTCTTGTATTTCAAAACCGCATCCGGTCATCAATTCAGCTAATTTCTCTTCCGTAAAAATGCTTATCTTTTCAGAAAAATTAAAGGTTTCGCCTCCGTCATTAATTTTAATTTCCTTGATAATTAAATTATTTTCTACGTAGCGTTCAATGCTAAAGTGAATATCCTTAATGGAAAACTCTTCATATCCTAAAAGGTTTTTGGCCACTTTTTCCCCGTTCATGTAATCCAGAACAAATATTCCACCCTTTTTAAGGGATTTGAATACGTTAGCTAAAACTGCCCTATTTTCATCATCTGTTTCAAAATAGCCAAAGCTGGTGAAGAGGTTAAACACATAATTATATTTGTCCGACTCAAGGGGCAGGCGCATATCCTGCACATTAAATAATAAAGTGCTATTCTCATTTTCTTTGGCAGCGGTTATTTTTCGTTGTGAAAGGTCGATGCCCGTCACATTATAACCCATGCGGTTAAGTGCAATAGAATACCTGCCTTTACCACAAGCCAAGTCCAGCATTACAGCATTTTTTGGCGGAGCCAGGTGCTTTACCAAATTATCTATAAACATATCTGCCTCTTCCTGGTCTCTTTCTTTATAAAGGAGATCATAGTAAGGAGATTCAAACCAATTTCTATACCATTCTTTTTTCGGGGACATGGAGTGTAATTACAGTGCAAAGGTAATAGAAAGGAACAAGGGTGCGGAATAGGATTGAAAAAACGGTGTAATACCCTCCGGTATCAGCAAATGTCAGTCAAGAAGGCTAATTGTCATCAGAAGGAGCAGCCGGTGGAGGCGTACTTGCAGGTTGCGCGGAAGAGCCTCCGAATATAAAGCCGAGAGTCAAACTGAACGCAACATTGTGCCCATTATTCCAGGTTCCATAGTAAATGTTATAAAAAGAACCCTGATTTGTATTATCGGCAACCAATGCTGAAGTAATGGAGTTATTATAACGGCCCTCCACATAAAAATGAGGAGTGACATTATAGTAGACTCCGACATACGGGCTTATAT
>DATHOL010000208.1:0-2928 GCA_035484895.1 Bacteroidia bacterium
AATATCTTACCCTTTCCGGCGGAATGATAAATACTTTTTGAGATTGTTCTTCGGAATGTTTGTAGGTAGAATGCAGGTCTGCTTTGGTTTTGGCAACAATAGTATCCATTACCGTTTTATAGAGCCTATTCATTCCAGGGTCATTGAATTGGGATGCTATTGTCCCAAAAACGGGTAGGTCCGAATCTTTTGCAGTAAACGCTTTGGTATTGCGTTTGTATTGTTTTTTCACATCGCGCAGTGCATCAGCAGCACCACGTTTATCGAATTTATTGATAGCTATAACATCGGCATAATCCAACATGTCAATCTTCTCTAACTGGCTTGCAGCTCCATATTCAGGGGTCATAACATATAAGGACACATCTGAATAATCTACCACTTCGGTATCTGATTGCCCGATGCCGGATGTCTCCAACAATATCAAATCAAATTCTGCTGCTTTCAATATTTCAACAGCTTTGGAAATGCTTTGCGACAATGCTAAATGACTTTGCCTTGTCGCCAATGAACGTAAATAAACACGTGGGTTTGCAATCGCATTCATCCGGATTCTATCGCCCAGCAAGGCTCCGCCTGTCTTACGTTTGGAAGGGTCAACGCAAAGAATAGCGATGGTTTTTCCTTTTTGAGTATCTCCCTTAACTGAAAAGTCAATTAAATATCTGCGGATAATTTCATCAATCAGGGAGGATTTACCAGCCCCACCAACGCCTGTAATTCCAAGCACAGGGATATTTTTTCCTTTAGTAAGTTTTTCTATTTTTTTGTGAACCTCCGTTGCTTTATCAGGGTAATTCTCAACTATGGATATAAGACTGGCAATAGATTTTGCCTCTTTCTTTTTCAGATTCTTAATGTAATTGTCAACCCCTGAAGAAGAAGGAACCTTATCACACTTCTCCAAAATATCGTTAATCATCCCTTGCAAGCCCATCTTGCGGCCATCATCAGGAGAATAGATACGGGCAATGCCGTATTTGTGCAAGTCAGCAATTTCGGAAGGAAGTATGACACCTCCACCACCGGCAAATATTTTAATATGTCCGCAACCTTGTTCTTTGAGAAGGTCGTACATATATTTTAGATACTCATTATGCCCACCCTGGTATGATGTCATGGCGATAGCGTTGGCATCCTCCTGTATGGCACAGTTCACCACCTCCTGCGCACTACGGTCGTGCCCCAGGTGGATAACCTCAGCACCGCTGGCCTGCATAATGCGGCGCATAATGTTAATGGCAGCGTCGTGCCCATCAAACAAAGAGGCGGCAGTAACGATTCTTATTTTATTCTTAGGCTGATAGGGTGGTACTTCGGCTTGCATAATAAACAATGGAGTTGAGGTGCAAAGGTAGGGGAATTTAAGTGAAAAGTGAAAAGTGAAAAGTGAAAAGCGGGTTTTGGGACGGTTTTTAGATGCTAAAAGGTTAGTATATTTGCAGTATAACATCAAACATTAGTCATGAGAACAAGCAATCTTAAGTCTGAATTAATACAGCTCATTGAAGAAGAAAGGGATGAGAGTATTTTGAAAGCAATTAAAACACTGCTTCAGAAAACAGGCCTTGATGCTACATTAAAAGAAAAACTCACAAACAGGGCGTTGCAATCCGAAAAGGAAATACTATCCGGCAAGTTATTAAGTAAGGCGGACATTATCCGGCAAACCGATAAGGTATTTTAAGCATTTACAAGATTTATAATCAGACTACAGAACTCTTTCAAAGCTAAGTTTAAAGCTATACTTTTCTTGTACTGTTTTAAATATTGGAATATTGGGAAGGTTAGCCTTACAAATATTTAATAACGAATCAATATTAGATTTACTCATACTACATCCAATAATGATTTCCGCTACTTCGTCAGGAGTAAATTTAACAGTTTTATTGGCAGCCTGATATTTTGTTAGCCTATATTCATCTTCATATTTCCAAATATCCAATTTTGTATATAAAATTTTCATGGTTCTTCGAAAATATTCTTCAGAAGGGAGAATCTCAGGAAATTTCGAAGTGTAATTTACAACACCTCCTGCTCCAAAACGGTTTTTACTGAAAAATATTTTTTCAGATTTAAATCCAATACAAAAGCCGGTATGAGAACTAGCATAATGAGACCACATCAAGATACTATCTCTATGTTTTGTTAGGCTAATTATTCCAAATTCCTCACCCATTCTTTTTATTCCATCATCTTCCACCCCTTCAACCCAATCTTCAGTATCAAATTTTTTATCATCTATCAAAATTTCTACCTCATTTTGTATTTCTATTTCATTTTTTTGGGAAACATTCTTCTTACTGCAATTGGGAAGTATATTTTTTTGTATTCGGTATTGTTTTTTAACAACCTGTATGCAATTGGAATTTTACAATCAAATGGATCATTAAAGTTACTTGGGGAACTTAAAAAAAGTTCAAGATTCAAGACTGTTCTTTTATGGAAATTATTGTTCCAGTCCCTATACTTATATACTACCGGAGGGTACATGTCGGGTAGAGGTAATATGAATCTTTCTTCTTCCATAGTGTTTAACAACAAATGTACTAATTTTACGCTCCATAAAAGCCAAACAATATGCTTTCCATCTCACCCTCTGAAATCCCACAGAATTTACTCCATTCCCACCTTGTATCTTCGGTAGGGCCGCGCCCGATATGCTTTGCCAGTACGATTGATTCTTTGGGTAATCCCAATCTTGCGCCATTTAGTTTTTTCAATGTAATGGGTTCAAACCCGCCAATAGCGGTGTTTTCTCCGGCACGTTCAGGTAGAACCGGGAATAATAAAGATACTGTGTACAATGTGAAAGAAGTCCCAGAAGTGGTAATAAATATAGTTACCTATAGCATGGTTCAGCAGATGTCGCTTGCAAGTGCAGAATATCCTAAAGGCATGAATGAATTTATCAAAGCGGGCTTCACC
>DATHOL010000209.1:0-4867 GCA_035484895.1 Bacteroidia bacterium
AAAACTGTGCGTTGCAAATGGGTGGCAAATGCCTGTTATTTATCATGCTATTGAATTACCCACTTGCCATGGGCAACAGCAGCACCTTTTTCTTCCAGCGACCAGATATAAGTTCCTCTTGAAAGTTGGCTTAGATTTAACTTATAGGTTCCGTTACCGGGAATATTCAACTCATCTACTTTGTTGCCTTCAATACTGAAAATTTGCAGTATGCAATTTTGCAACTGAATTTTTGAATCAATTACAATATTGGTTTCATTGTGGAAAGGATTGGGGTATGCCTCCACTTTAATATTTGAATTATCGGAAACAGAAAATATAGCATTCGGTATTTTACTTACAGGCGTTGCATTAAAGAACGTATTTTCTTTTCCGGTGCGCAAGTCGCTCCAACTGACAAACAAACCTGAATCGGACACCGCGCACCCGAGGAAATCATCGCCCCGTTCAATCAACACGGCCGGTGAAACAGTATCACTGATTAAGAAATTAGGGCTATAGCTATCACCGCCATTTTTCGATTCAGCAGCATAAATCTGGTAAGCTGCGCTGTCTCCCCTTCCTGTATTACGCCTGTCGCGCCAGGCAAGGCCAAAGGTTCCATCCTGTGCAAAGCTTCCCCAACTTAAATCGTGGCAGGTGTCATAAGCCCCCATCTGGTCGTCGTTTACCCGAACCGGACCATTCCATGTCTTTCCGGCATCGTGTGTATTATAAGTAATAATGTCCGGTTCGCCATATCTATTGGTAGTACCTGTAATAACCAGATTAGATGTATCAGCCGGATTAGCCGAAATAGAAATACCGGATTTAAGCAGTGAATCAGCAGCAGGAATAACATCTGCACCCGTGATATTTATTGCAGCGTGGGTAACAAATGTATTTCCGCCATCGTATGATTTAACCAATATTAATCGGGCATAAGGGCTATAGGAAGGATAGTAAGAAAAGTACGCTGCATACAGCGTTCCGTTAGCTGCAACCGTCATAAACGCCGTAGCATCCTCAATATTACCGGAAGGAATACTGTCATCCAAGCGTTTTATTGGCGTCCACGTAGCGCCGTTATCGGTAGAATACGTAAACCAGGGATGATGCGGATAAGGAGCGAAATAAGCATTTTGTGATGTAACGTATACCCTGCCCGAATAAGGGCCATTACTGCCATCAGCTGCAATCCACGGCCTGTCAACAGGCAAGTTTGGCTGCGCCAAGTAAGATATAGTTTTTACCGGAGTGCTCCAATTTATGCCTCCATTTACAGAGCGTGCAACCATAATATATCCCGAATCGCTGGAGTGCAGGCCGGAAACGTCAATATAGGCAAGATACACACAACTATCCTTGCCGAAATATATAGTAGGGTCGGGAGAACTGAAACTGGAATAAAGGTGTGGTAAGGTTTGTAAGGGAGTCCATGTTTTTCCTCCGTCGAATGAAGACCGGGTTGCAATAGCGTCTTTCAGATTGGAAAGTGAGAAATAAATCCAGGCTGTTACCAAATGCTTAGGGTTTTTAGGGTTGACCGCCAAGTTACATTCACCGTCAAAAAACAGGGAATTGGAGAGATTAATATTTTGCGCTTTTGAAAATTGCGAAACAAAACACAATGCGATAATTACATAACAGCGGATAGTCTTCTTTCTCATGGGGTGTATTTTGGAATTGGACATTCTAAAAAACTGAAAGTTTAAAAGAAATTGAAATGCAAAGTTACGAAAACTAAAAAGTCCTCCCGATTTCAGGAGGACTTTTAAAATTAACCATCAAACTTAAACAAGAACACTATTTTAATAAGAACGGGCTGCTGGTCCTGATTATTGGATAATATAGTAACGCAATTATCTCTTCATCAAATGATATAAAATGACTATCCTCAAACCCTGGTTCCTTTCTAATTGATTAATGCCGGGGAAAGATTTAGTTTCAATGTAATTAATTCCAAAATAATATTCAGGCCGTATTGAAAGCCTATCTGTAAGCATACGGGTATAGGCTCCCGTAAGTTGAAAATCGAAATTGGAGAACCCTTGTGTATATCCGCTTTGCATACTTGAACCGCCCATTGTTTCACCGGCAGGAGACTCATGGTAGGTGGTTATATTGCTTCTGGTAGTTACCACATATAATGCATCAACCCCTATGCTTGCAATACTTCTATCGGTAAAATTACATTGGATTTTAATCGGGATCGTTAAATAATAAATTCGCTGGGGCGTTACCATGGTTATATCTGAATATTGCCCGGAATTATACTCCACAACACTGCCGGTATATGTTTTATTCAGTTTATTCAACTCCGAATAACCTACGCCAATAGAGGCCGAATACCTATAGCTAAAGTAATGTGTATAAATGAAGCCGCCTAAAGGAGTTATTCCGTTCCCTTCCTTAGCTCCATTATTATCCCACCCGAAAGAATAATTGGCTCCCGCATAAACCGAGAAAATATTAGGGACATAGACCGGCTGGTATGGCTGTTCAGTACCCGGAATTATTGAACGCTCCACCGCCATAATACTATCTCTTTTGATTGGAGAAGCAGCAGTGTTATTGCCTTTAGAATCGCTTTTAGCTGCAACCTCCTTTTTAGGCGGCTTCGCCTTTGGAGTTTTAGCAATAGTTTTAGCAGCACTGGTAGTATTATTGTTGTTTGACTTATTATTATTTACACCGCTATTGGCAATATTGCTATTTGTTGGAGCAGTGTTTTTGGGTGTAGCATTAGTTGGGATATTTTCATTTGTTTTAGGAACAACGCCATTTTGGGAAGCGCTTCCCTCTTGTACAGTATTATTATTTACAGGCGCTGAATTTGAATTAGCCGTTTGTGCATTAACTGAATTTGATTCTTTCGGGTTTACAGTCTCCGTATTTGCAGCAATTTTATTGGTTTCAGGTGCAGAAGCAATGATATTATCGCTCACCGGTTGATCATAAGCTACATTATCATCCTTGGCTGCCCAAACAGTAGGCTGACTCTTCACCTTCTTCTTTATTGTTGCTATTTTAGAAGAATTGGCTTGAATGCCCGTGCGGTTATTCTTCTTGACAAAAGCAGATTGCACGGGCACAGAAGCCTTTATATTTTTTGAACTATTTTTATTAGCTATATTTTCAGTAGCTTGATTAGCCGGTGCTGCCACATTATTTTGCGCAAGCGGCGTTGAAATTAAATTTGATTTGGAAGCGATAGGATTAGTTGCAGCATTATGGTTACTAAGAACAAAAGGTAACATTACGGCAATACCTAAAATAAGTCCGCCTGAAAAAATAAGAAAGGTACGCCTGAGCTTACTTAATCTTTCCTGCTGAATAATTAAACGCTCTGCCTCATCCCAGTTTAACTCATCGAAAGGGAATTCCCTTTCCGACAGCTTGGAATTTATCAACTCGTCAAATTTTTCCTCTTCGTTCATATCTTACATAGCTTTCGCCAGTTTTTCTTTTAATTGTTCTCTCGAATTATGCAGGTGCCATTTGGAGGTACCTTCCGTAATTCCTAACATAATCGCAATTTCTTTGTGTTCAAATCCGTCTATTACAAACAGATTAAATACTTTTTGGCTAACGGGTGGAAGTTCCATAATCAGCCGGTGTATTCTTTCCGCATCCATTTTTGCTATCGCATTGTTCAACTCTACCAAAGGCCCTTGCTCGGCATAATCCTGTACTATCTTTAAGTTTTCTGTATCTTTTTTCTTCTTGCGATATTCATCTATCAGCACATTCACCATTATTTTCCGAATCCAGGCTTTAAAAGGTATGTCTGCCCGGTATTTCTCCATATTGTTCAAAATCTTCAAAAACCCGGTATTTAATGCCTCGTTTGCCTCCTCATAAGAATGGGTATATCGGATACAAATACTCATTAAATACCTAAATACCAGCTTGTAAAGCTCGTATTGAGCTTTCCTCTCCTTCCTTATACAAGCAGTAATTAAGTCAATTTCTATGTTCATTCAAGGAAGTCTTTACTGGCTTATTTTAATACTAATACGCTCTGTTTTAGCCAAAGGTTGGGGTGTATAGCACAATATAGCTATTTTTCCCCTATCAGACTGTTAATCAATAGCGAATTTTCCTACTGATTCATTGTTTTTAAACTAATGGCTGCTGATAGGGCAGCCGTTTCGGTCCGCAAGGTCTTTTCGTTTATACTTACAGGGATGAATCCGTTTTGTATAGCCATTTCAACTTCTTCCTTGGTAAAATCGCCTTCAGGGCCAATTAACACCAGTGCATTTTCGCCTTTTTTATAGGCAGAATTAAGGCTTTTCTTTTCAGAGTTATTACAATGAGGAATAAACTTTTGCCCTGCAAAATTTTTATACACATCTATAAATTTCTCGAATGAAATTAATTCCTCAATTTGAGGAAGATACACCCTACCCGATTGTTTCATGGCCTCTATGGCGATCTTATTCAATCTTTCGGTTTTAATAACCCTTCTTTCGGAATTATTACACTCCACGGGAATAAACATAGTAAAACCGATCTCTGTGAGTTTTTCAATCAGCCATTCCATGCGTACCATATTTTTAGTAGGCGCTACGGCAATAATTAATTCCCAATTAGGCATGGGCTCAAAATTTTGAGCCCCTACTCTTAATACACAAGCCTTGGGATTGGCATTTTCAATTACTGCGTTATACAAATTGCCTTTACCATCGGTAATTTCAACGGCATCATTTTCTTTCAGGCGCAAAACACGCACACAATGCTTGGATTCTTCTTCATCCAATTTGCATGTATCTCCTGATACTAATGGAATGTAGAATCTATGCACTTTTTTTAAAATTACTAATTAAAGTTTAAGTACCGCCATGAAAGCCGATTGCGGGATTTCCACATTACCAACCTGCTT
>DATHOL010000210.1:0-3868 GCA_035484895.1 Bacteroidia bacterium
TTGCTTCAGCAAAAGCCAATATACAGTAACACGCTCGGAAAAATAACGCTTAATTATGAGAGGGTTGATACTAATCGAAACTCAATTGTAAAAGAGGTCAATGTTCCGTTTGCTAAATTTACCGAGAAGAATGCCGTTCACTGGGATACTAAATTTTATTCCAGTATTCGCGATAGCATATATGCCAGTAATAGCACTTCGGCAATATACAGGTATGCGTTTTACCCGTTTTTTCCTTTAGTCTGGAAAGCGTCGCACACAAATGTCCATGGAATAGTTTTTCTCAATTATCTCTTCTTTGGCATATCCCTGATTTTGCTTTCGTCTATTTTTCTTAACGGGTATAAATCTGAGATGTTTTATTTCATGCTGGCGCTGGTATTACCGAGTACAATTGTATTTTATCTGCCCTATACCGAGTCTCTGTTTATGCTTACCTTTTCAATTGCTGTAGTAGGGCTTTTTAAAAAGAAGTACTGGTTGTTTTTTATTGCCATAATATGTTTCAGTATGACACGCCCGTCCGCATTAATTTTGGCTATGGCATTTATTCTTATAAATACACTGAATCTCTTTTATCATAAAAAAATTAAATGGTTCCTTAGAGATTGTTCTTTTACTGTTCTGCCAATTTTACTCGGATGGATGGCAGTAGTGTATATTCAATACTATTATAGCGCTTCATGGGATACATATACTATTGCATGCAGTTTTTGGCTTAAAGAGTCGAGCCTTTACAGGTATGCTACAGATTGGTCGATAGAAGGCTTTGGGATGACGGCATTTGCCATTTTTGCATTTATTATTCCAGCCTGCATATATGGAGTTGTGTGGGGAGTATCAGCTGTACTGGGCAAGGAAAAAGAAAACCGGATATCTTTATTTAGCGGAGATGAAAACTATATTAAGAAATTCCTGTTTAATACTTCCGTGCTTTTTATCATAGGGTTTATTTTATATAATTTATTCACAAGCGGATATAATTTAAATGGCATTTACCGTTATAGCATGGCAACTCCTTTCTTTTTTATTATCTTGTTCCAGTTGCCGGAAAAACTTAAATCCGTTCCATTGCAATACAGGCTTTCCGGATTTGTGCTTGTTTTTATTAGTATTACCCTATTCTTGTTATCGACAGAATATGCGGGTAATTTACTCCGGTTTAAATACCTGGGGCTTTATTTGTTGCTGATATTATTATTCTTTACAGCAATTGAATCGTCTATATCAAATAAGGTTAAAATTATTTTTTTTATTCTTATACTTATACCTTGCTTGGTTTGGCATGCCTATTTATTTAATATGTACCTGGCCGATGCATGGATATTTACCTGAGTTTTCAATGAAGTTAAACAATCGAATGTTGGTAACCAATTTTTATAATTTGCAAAATACCTGATGAATCTGCTGGTGCTTAACTATGAATATCCTCCACTTGGGGGAGGGGCAGGTGTTATTACCCAAAACATTTCTGAACGGCTTGCCGCGATGGGACATAAAGTAACTGTGGTTACCGCATGGTATAAAACAGAAAAAGAAACAGAAGAATCAGGCAATCTGAAAATTATTCGCGTAAAATCTAAAAGAAAACATACCTATAAAGCCAATATAACTGAAATGCTTTCATGGATAAAGGAAAGCAAGAGGTTCCTTAAGGAGTATTGTAAAAAAGAATTGTTTGATATATGCTTTGCTAACTTTACAATTCCCGGTGGCGTAGTTGCATTGTTTTTAAAAAAACAATTCGGGTTAAAATATACTATTATCTCGCATGGACATGATATTCCATGGAGGTTTCCTAAACAGATGCTGCATTTTCATATAGCTACATATGCTATGATTAAAAAGATTTGCCTGGAATCTGAAATTAATTTTGTGCAAACCAGGGAAATGAAGGAGAACATTGATAAATTTCTCGGAGAAACACACACGGCAAAAAATAGACTTATTTTAAACGGCATTGATGCACGGCTGTTTATGCCTGACTATACCCGTAAAAGCAAGCAATTCAAAATGGTATTTACCGGCAGGCTCGTGAAACAAAAGGACCCCTATACAGTTCTTAAAGCCATAAAATTATTCAGTGAAAAGAACAATAACTTTATTTTGCATATACTGGGAGATGGTATACTGCGCAAAGGGATGGAGCAGTATGTGCATGAAAATGGCCTTGAGGATTATGTCAAATTCTTCGGGTGGGTGTCGAAAGAAGAGATGGTTAAAGAATACCAATCTGCACATGTTAATCTTATCGCCTCAGTATTTGAGGGCATGTCCATCGGGATATTTGAATCGCTTGCATGCGGCTGCTTTCTTATTACCACACCTATAGATGATATTGAGCATATTATTACGCAGGAAGAAAATGCGGTTATGGTAAACTTTTATTCGCCGGAAGAAATGGCGGGAAAACTGGAAGAGTACTATGTTGGCAAGTACTTAAAAAACTATACTGTCCCTGAAAAACTTATTGATGACCTGAAGACAAAATTTAATTGGGATAAGAGGGTGGAAGAATATGAAACAGCATTTACAAAAATTATGAAACATGTGTGAAGTTGAATTATACTGTGCGTAATTAAAATGGATTTATAAATTGATTGAATGAAATACCTTTTTTTCTCCCCTATGGCATGGAACCATTATAGGAACAGGCATGTAGAAATCCCTATGGGCCTGGCTGAAGCAGGGAATGAATGTATTTTTGTTAACCCCGTCAAATATAAAAACTGGGAAAATGGCTCTATGCGCTTGCACAATATCTCCTCTCATCCTTCCAATTCGGTTAAGGTTATCGACCATTTTACAAAAATGCCTTTGTCCCCACTTTTGATAATTTATGAGAATTATGAAAATGTAAGAATGGTTAAAAGGTACAAGCCCGACGCTGTTGTTTCGTGGGACCCTTATATGAGCCTTTTTATTTGTATCTATTGCAAATGGAAGCACATACCTTTTATTTTTGATGCAATGGATGATTGGGGAGAGATGGGGAAAAATTATTTTATCAGGTTTTATTTCAAATGCTTTGTAAACCCTGTATTAAAGCGTTTGTCTTATGCCGTTACTTCCACAAGCCATAGGCAGGCAGAAGTATATGGAAAGTACAATAAACGGGTTTATTTAATTCCAAATGGCAAACCAATGGATTTTATTAAAAAAGCCGGAGAATATGCCTCCCTCAACTCAATAAGCTATAAAAGTAACGTTGTAAACTTTATTGCGACCCTGCGGGATTGGTATGATTTTGACTTATTATTTGAAGTATTCAGGGAATTTCCGGAATTACAATTGAACCTTTATGGAAAGGGCGAGTTATATGATTATTTGAAAGAGAAATCTTCCGGATATCCCAATATTGCTATAAAAGGGCATGCTGACAGTGAAATTCTTCCGAAATTAACGGATGAATCTTTATTCGGGATACTGCCATTAAAATTTACTAAGCTCAATGAAAGCACATGCCCCATCAAGCTATTTGACTATTGGAGCGCGAAGAAAGCTGTAATTGCAAGCCCTACTTATGAAATGAAAAAAATGGCGCAAAACGGAGGAATAATTTTAGCGAGAACAAAAGAAGACTATATTCATGCGATTAAATCGTTGCTTTCGGATGTTGTTTTGAGAGAATCTATTGGGAACAAGGGCTACGAAAATATGATTACGAAGTATAATTACAATATTATAATCAAACAGTTTACAGACTCATTGGCATTGGGAAATTAACAGATGGAGGTAAGTATTATCATAGTAAATTATAATGTTAAGCAGCTACTTTTAGATTGCATACGTTCTATATATGTACATTTAAAATGTGTTTCATTTGAAATTATTGTTGTGGATAATGATTCTACCGATGGGAGTATGG
>DATHOL010000211.1:0-4562 GCA_035484895.1 Bacteroidia bacterium
CTTAATCAGTTTGAATCCGCCTACACCATTTTTTTCCTCATTCTCTTTTATAGGGTAGGGGAGGTAATCAATGTCTTTATATTCCTGTGAAGAAGCAAAAAGTCCATCGACAAGAGAAGGAATAGGGGCATTCACCAACGAATTTATACGGCTCGGCGTTTCACCGAACCCGGCGCGTAAAAACAAGTGCTGTACTTTCTTTTGTGGAGTAGCCATTATCCTTTTAGTGTTTAATACGGGGATAAAGGTAAACAGGCAAAATGAATGTTAAATGAATTTGGGACTACTCGCTATACTATCAAATTCAAATTATAACATTTTTTATGATTTTCAAAATCTTTTGGTTATCGGTCTATGCTAAGTTTGTAGCACCATTTAAG
The DNA here is from genome assembly GCA_035484895.1 of Bacteroidia bacterium. GTDB lineage: Bacteria > Bacteroidota > Bacteroidia > JABEUT01 > JABEUT01 > JABEUT01. The sequence goes on from DATHOL010000211.1 coordinate 381, forward strand.
TAAAAATGCGAAAAATAATTTCCCGGATTATTTTCTTGTTAATAATGAACCTTGCAGGGGTTGCGCCTGTATTCTCTCAGATAAAAGGAAAAGTAACGGATGCTACCGGAAAACCCCTTCCCTTTTGCCAGGTGGGCTTGGTTAATGCTTCAGATTCTGCAATAGTTATAGCTGCATCAACCGATGAGTCGGGAAAGTTCACATTCGAAGCTAAAGACAATGGAAGTTTCCGGATTATGGCAACCTATATTGGTTATAAGACTTTTTATTCCCCCGTTTTTTCAATTGCAAAAGAGAACAAGCAATATGATGCCGGCAGTATTGTATTGGAAATGGATTCTAAAACCATAAAAAATGTTGACATTATTGCCCAGAAACCTTTTATGGAATACAAATCGGATCGTACGGTGTACAATATTGAGAATAGTATAATTTCTGCGGGAAACAATGCCCTGGAAGTATTGAAAAAATTGCCTGGCGTAAAAATAGATAACAATGATAATATATCGGTGAATGGGGAATCAGGAGTACTGATAATGATAGATGGCAGGACATCATACATGTCAGCAACAGATGCGGGGAACTACTTGCGAAGCCTTGATGCGAGCCAGATAGAGAAGATTGAAGTAATTACAAACCCGTCGGCCAAATATGATGCATCGGGAAGTGTAATACTTAACATTATACGGAAGAAAAATAAAAATGCAGGCCTGAATGCAATCGTTACTTCCGGCTATGCACAAGGTATGTATGGCAGGGGAAACGAAAATATAAACGTAAATTACAGTGTTAAAAAATGGAACCTTTTTGCCAATTACGGATATAATTTTGGCCAACATTTTTCAGACTTTGGCAATAATACTGTGTTTAGTCTGAATAACCGGGTTCAAAGCATATTTGCAGATTCCAACCAGCGGAGAGAGGTTGATTGGAACAACAGTGAGCGCTTTGAAGCAGATTTTATGCCTGATAAAAATCAGACTATCGGGTTTACGTTCGACGGTACGCAAACAAAAGGTGTCGTTGACAAAAATTTCCCGGGCAAAATGTATGGGGCGAATGAACAACTTGATTCAAGTTTAAGTTTGCAGGGACACCGGCCTCTTTCAAGGATGAATACATCAGTGGGGCTGAGTTATGAATATAAAATTGATTCATCGGGAAAGGACCTGAACGCTAGTTTTGACTTTGCTAGATATACGCAAAGCCAGCAGGAATTGGCTGTTACCAGCTATTATGATTCTTTGGGGTTCGGTTCACGCCCTCCTGCCTATTTGGAATATTCTCTTCCGACCAATATAAACATTTGGGCTGCAAAGGCAGACTACGCGCAGCCGGTGGGTAAAGATGGCAACTTAGAGGCCGGGCTAAAAGGAAGCTATGTATATACCGACAATAATGCCCAATATTGGAATGTGGTGAATGGCGAAGATATGGTGGATACCACTTTTACAAATGATTTTACGTATACAGAATATATCTGCGCCGGCTATATCAGTTATGATAAAAAACTTACCCGTAGAATCTATTTTAAAGGCGGCCTTAGAGGTGAAGAAACACAAGACAAGGGAGTACAACTTGTTCACGACACAACTTTTACACACAGCTATTTCAGTCTTTTCCCCAATGGATTAATTACCTATAAACTGGATACCAATAATACCTTGAAATTGTCCTATAGGCGAAGGATCTGGCGCCCTGATTACCAGGAATTGAACCCCTTTGCTTATTTTGTTAATCCGTATGCTTACCAAAAAGGAAACCCTGCATTGCAGCCACAGGTAAGCAATTCAGTGTACATAGAGGAACAGTTTAAACAGCTATTCAGTATTTCTGTAGGCGATGAATACTGGACAGATCCAATCACCGATGATTTCGTGCAAAATAATAGTACCGATATTACATATAACATACCCGTTAACTACAAGAGTTTAAACAACTCATATGCTAAGGTGGAGTCAACCATACCTATTGCTAAATGGTTTACAAGCATGAATACCTTTCTGTTTATGCAGCGCCAATGGAAGGGTAATGTGCAGGGTGTTGATTTTACAAATGCCGGTTTTACATGGTCATATAATTCGGTTAATACAATAACTATGGATAAGCATTGGAGCTGCGAACTTGACTTCGATTACACCGGAAGAGAGGTGGATGGCCCGGAAGTGGATGATCCGGTATATGTATTGGAAGCCGGTGTGAAAAGAAGTTTTGCAAACGACAGGGGAATGATAACACTTAATTGTTCCGATATCTTCTTCTCTGATAAATCGGTAAGCTCTGAAAATTTCGCGGGCGAAAACTTCCGTAATTACTGGTATTATGATAGCCGGAGGCTTCGCTTAAGCATTTCATGGAAACTGGGTAAGTCAGAAAAGGAGCGGAGGCAAAAAGATAAAGCATCAGACGAGGAAATAAACAGGATAAAAAGCTAGCGCTGAATTAAAAAATAAACCCCTGCTTTTAGGCAGGGGTTTATCCATAAAGTCAAAAACCAAAATTACTTCACAACAATCTTCTTCTCAATAGATTGTCCTTGTCCGTTTAATATGAAAAGGTAAACACCTTTTCCATATTGGGAAATATCCAATGTAGAAGAATAATGTCCGGAGATGTTTACGGTATTTGAATATACTTTTTGTCCGAGCATATTATATACAAACAGGTTATAGTCTCCTTGTTTGCTTACATCAGCAGTAAGGGTTACATTTCCATTACTTGGATTTGGATACACATTGAAACCTCCATTGGTATTTGAAACCGCATCAATTCCGGTTGTGGAAGAGTTTACATAGGTTGGTGAAGACCATACACCCCTGCCATACGTAGCCGCTAAAAGCGTATTAGTCGGATAAAATATCTGGAGGTCATTCACTATTACATTGGGTAACCCAATGCTATATGGTATCCACGCGTTCAGGATAGTATCCCTGTAATAAACTCCGGCATCAGTACCAATGTAAAGGCTTTCATTCGGGCTTCCTTTTTGGAATATAATGCACTGTACAGGAAGGTTTGGCAATCCGGTAGAAATATCGGTCCATGTATTTCCTTTGTCAATAGATTGGTAAACTTTATCGGGCGCAGAGTAACCGGAAAAGGCAACCCAAACCCTGTTAGGTGCTTTAGGGTCGCAGGCAATGCTGCTGATACCTGCATTAAGAACCGGCAAAGTTCCGGTAATATTGGTCCATGTAGTATCGTTAATAGTTGTAACCTCTATTATTCCGGGTTGTGCAGCATAAATGATATCGCTGTCTCGGGCATCTACACATATTGCGCTGATATCGGAACCGCTGGTACCCCATCTGCTTATCTGGTTCCAGGTATTACCCTGGTCTACTGTTTTCAGCACATTGCCAAACCCACCATACAAGGCATTTGGGTTTTGCGGATTCTGGCACCATTTGGTAATCCATGGGCCACCCGGGAGGCCATTGGTAATATAGCTCCAGTTAGCACCGCCGTCAGTTGAAATCTGGAAATCGCCACCGTAATTTTCACTGTACATGGTACTGTCATTAGAGTAGTCTATAAAGGAAACCATTCCATCACCACCATTCACTTCCGACCATCCGGATGATGATATGTTTACCCCATTATCCTGCCAGCCGGAAAGCCATAATCCCGCAGTGGTGGAAGAAGGGCCTACATTATAAAGAGCAGCTATTTCAAGGTTATTGCTTATATCAACCCAGTTATCTGTAGCGGGGTTACTCAATTCAAACATGCCTCCATCATTAGCTTCAAAATAGGCTGAACTGCTTCCGGGAATTGGAGCTAAGCAATGCACATCGGCATGTACATAAGGAAACCCGAATCCGTAAGAACTTGATATTTGATTCCAGGTTATTCCTCCATCAGCGGAAGCGTAACAATCTAATCCCGCTTCCAATAGTGAATCGGCATTGGTAGGAGAAACGCACATGGACATGGTATACCATGACTGGTAGCCTATTTGGTCGGAGGTGGATGTTTGTGCAAATGTTTGACCCCTGTCAATCGAGCGATAGGTGCCGGTATTCCCTACCACCACATAAACCGTGTTTGAATCGGCAGGTGTAACGGCAATTTTAATTCTGTTTGAGCCGGTTGACGCAGGTAACCCGCTGGTAATATATGTCCATGTTGCGCCTGCATCAGTCGAACGGTAAAATTCGCCATTCTGTGTAGATGCATAAA
>DATHOL010000212.1:0-3331 GCA_035484895.1 Bacteroidia bacterium
AAAGCAGCAATAGATTTAGAGATTCTTCACTTCCCAATAATGAGACAACCCACCCCTGCCCCTCCAAGGAGGGGAATCTGAGAAATAGCTTTTCGATTACTAATTGCTAATTATTAATTACTAATTAAAGCTACGTGTTTATCGTCTTCCAAACCACATCCAGCAATTCGGGAATACCTTTGCCGGTAGCGGAGGAAAAATAAACAACAGGCACTTTTTTCAGTTTGCGGCTCTTCGCTTTTATTTCTTTTTTGAGTTCGCCCAGCAGTTCATCATCAGCCATATCGCATTTGGAGACAGCCAGTATCCGGGATTTATCGAGCAGTGTAGGATTGAATTTTTCCAATTCTTTCAACAAGATTTGATATTCCGTAACAATATCCTTAGCATCGGCAGGTACTATAAACAGTAAAACAGAGTTACGTTCAATATGCCGCAGAAAGCGTAGTCCAAGGCCTTTGCCTTCGGAGGCGCCTTCAATAATTCCCGGTATATCTGCCATCACAAAGGATTGCTGGTCGCGGTAACGCACAATGCCCAAATTAGGCACCAGCGTAGTAAAGGGGTAGTTTGCAATCTCGGGCTTTGCCGCCGACACAACCGACAACAAAGTAGATTTTCCAGCATTGGGGAAGCCTACTAAACCTACATCGGCCAATATTTTTAATTCCAAAATTTTCCATTCTTCTTTGCCGGGCTCTCCCGGTTGTGCATGGTGCGGGCTCTGGTTGGTAGGTGTAGCAAAATGGCTATTGCCTAAACCGCCTCTGCCACCTTTAACAATAATAACCTTTTCTCCGTCAAACGTAATTTCATGTTCCTGTTCACTCGTTATATCATCGCGCACTATAGTACCTATAGGCACCTCCAGTATTTCATCTTCGCCGTCGGCTCCTTTCATATTCTGATACGAACCATTGCCGCCATCGGTGGCTAAAATATGCTTGCGGTACTTCAAATGGATGAGTGTCCACAGTTGCTTGTTACCCCGCAGGATTATATTCCCTCCACGACCGCCATCTCCTCCATCGGGGCCTCCTTTGGCAACTTTCTTATCGCGGTAAAAGTGAACCGAACCTGCTCCGCCCTTACCGGTACGGCAACAAATTTTTACGTAGTCAACAAAGTTCGAATCAGCCACTGTGTTTAATTAGGAATTAGTAATTAATAATTAGTAATCGTTATTGTTTTATTTGAGGTCATTGCTAATTACTAATTGCTAATTATTAATTTGCCTGCCTCTGCAAGTATATCTTCGGCAATAGCAGTAGTGGGCGCTTCGGAATAAGTTCGTAATACCGGCTCTGTTCCGGAGGCGCGAATCATCAGCCAGGTATCATCATTGAAAAAGAATTTGAATCCGTCGATGGTTTCAATCCTTTTCACTTTATACTTTCCAAAGGCTTTATATTTATTCTGGTTGCAGTTTTTCAGCACTTCCTGTTTTATCTTTTCAGTGAGGTGCAAATCAATGCGGCGGTAAGCAAACTTGCCTGTAATTTTCAATGCTTCTTTTACCAACTCATCCAGTGTTTTGCCGGTACGTGCCATATATTCTATAATGGTCAGGCCAATCCAGATGCCGTCCCGTTCCGGAATATGGCCTTTAATGGCAATACCCCCCGATTCTTCTCCGCCAAGCAGCGTATCTTCGCTAATCATTACATCGCAAACGTATTTGAATCCGACCTTAACAACTTGCAATGGTAAATTATAGTGGGCGCACATTTTCTTCACCTTTTCGGTAACAGAAAACGCCACACATACTTTGCCGCTCATCTTTTTATATTGGGTGAGGTAGTTGATAAGAATAAGTATGATTAAATGAGAATCGACAAAATCGCCTTTGGCATTGTAAAGCCCAATACGGTCAGCATCGCCATCGGTAGCTAGCCCTACATCGCTGGATTTGTTTTTCCTGATGAAAGCACGGAGTTCGCCAAGGTTGCGGTCAATAGGCTCGGGAGCAGTACCGCCAAATCCCGGATTGTGTATACAGTGTAATAAAGTAGCATCGGGGAAAAGACGCTTCATTACGTTTTGTCCGGCGCCATACATAGAATCGTACACAATATTTACACCGGATTTTTTAATCAGTTTAATATCAAAGTTATCCTCTACATGCTTGCAGTATATTCCCTCCAGCTCGATTGGTTCAATCAACTTCTGGCTGGTGGCTGTCAGCTCATAGCTTTTCGGTTTCTCGGGAATGATAGCCTCAATTTCTTTTACATATTTCTCCAATAACGGTCCGCCATATTCGCCTTTCAGTTTAAAACCATTATACTCGGGTGGGTTGTGGCTTGCTGTGATTACAACACCAATGCTGGCTTTGCTTTTCACTACTCCCAATGAAACCATAGGAGTAGATGATATTCCTGTGGCCAGCAATGTTTTAATGCCATGCCCCGCGAATACTTTTGCGACTGTTTCAGAAAATAACTTACCACCGAAACGGCAATCGTAGCCCACTATAGCCACAGGCTTTTTGAAGTTCTTTTTCAGCCATTGCGCTGTTGCCTCAGATACTCTGATAACATTTTCAACTGTATATTCATCTGCAATAATGGCTCTCCATCCGTCGGTGCCAAATTTTATCGAACTCATGTATGTTTTATTTTTCGGGTGCAAAAATAGTCTAAATAAGAGAATGAAAAATGAAGAGTGAAGAATGAAGAACTGGTTTTATCCGCAATAATGGAAGCTAATTCTTCATTCTTAGCTCTTCGTTCTTCATTTATTTCCCCCTTCCCTGCATTACAATAAGCACAGTATAAATAAGAATCCGCATATCCAGCAGGAAAGAAATATTCTCCAGATAAAGCAGGTCATATTTCATACGGCGTACCATTTGCTCCACATTTTCGGCATAGCCATACTTCACTTGCCCCCAGGAAGTAATGCCCGGCTTAATTTTTTGAAGGTGCGTGTATTGAGGCGCTTTCTGAATTATCTGTTCAATAAAAAACTTACGTTCCGGGCGGGGGCCAACTATGGACATAGTTCCAATAAGTACGTTCAAAAATTGAGGCAATTCATCCAGGCGGGTTTTACGCAGAAATTTTCCCACCTTGGTAATGCGGTTATCATCCTTACTGGAAAGCGCCGGGCCATTTTTCTCTGCTCCGTGCGCCATAGAGCGGAATTTATAAATGGTAAACGGCTTTCCGTGCAAGCCTATTCTTTCCTGGGAATAAAAGACCGGGCCTTTAGAGGTAAGCTTAATAATAATAGCAATGATCAGGTAAACGGGGGAAAGAATTATTAAACAAAATAATGAAACAGCAATATCAAAAGCACGCTTAAGTATCACCTGCTTAGGTTCTAAAAT
>DATHOL010000213.1:0-5716 GCA_035484895.1 Bacteroidia bacterium
AAGTTATGTTGAATAGTAGTTAAATCGAATGAGCCCGTAACGCCATAAATTAACGTGATTCCGAATAAAAGAAAGCCTGTTGCGAAGGAGCCCATCAGGAAATACTTGAAGCCCGATTCGCTTGATGTTATATTGGTTTTATCGCTTGCAGCAAGTACATATACAGAGACTGATAATATTTCTATGCCGAGGAAAAGCATGGTAAGATTGTTGAAGGAAACCATTACCACAGCCCCGACAAGGGAGAAGATAATTAATGCGAAATGGTCGGTAACGCTGGTTTCCTGCAGAAAATAGTTCTTCGCCATCATAAACCAGAGGAACGCTATTATCAAAATGACACAGGTGAATACAACCGCATAATTATCGAAATTCATCATGCCCATTATTATCTGCGGATGATTGTATAACCGGGCTGTGCAAACAAATGCGCCGGCAAGCCCCAACAATATCAATGGAAATAATCCTTTCCGGAAACGGAAGATTTCAGCAAAGAGCGCAATAATACCTAACACTGAAAGAATAATCAGCGGGTTCACGGCAAAATGTATTATCGTTCTTACTTCGTTCATCGTTTTATTTTCCGCTTAACAGATTCATAATGGCTGGCTCACTCACTTTCATAAATATACTTGGGCAAACACCAATTAATATTACCATTATCACAATCGGTATTAACACTGCTTTTTCTCCGGCGGTGAGGTCTGTAAATTTCTCTGTTTCTACAGAGGTTTCGCCTAAAATGGTGCGTTGATACATGCGCAGCATGTACACAGCACCGATAATAATAGTAAGCCCTGCAACGGCGCCCATAACATTTTCAAATTTAAATACCCCGCTGATTAATAAAAATTCGCCGGGAAAGCCATCTGTTAATGGCAATGCAACAGCTCCTAGCATAATAATAGCAAACACAGTCGCTAAAAAAGGAGCTTTTAACCGGATACCTCCAAGTGATGCAATGTCTCTTGTTCCGGCACGCGATTGAATTATATCTACCACAAAGAATAAGCCCACCACATTAATACCATGGCTCAACATTTGTATAATGCCGCCTTGAAGGCCTTGTGCGTTGAAAGCAAAAATACCGGCAGCAATTAATCCTACGTGCGAAATGGAAGAATAGGCCAGTAACCGTTTCATGTCTTTCTGTGTGAAAGCTATAATTCCCGCATAAATAACTCCGGCTATGGAAAGCCACATTACATATTGTGAACTTTGAGCAAGTCCCAAAGGAAGCATAGGTATCATCCAGCGAATTAATCCGTAAATACCCATTTTAAGCATGATACCTGAAAGCATCATAGTGCCTTGTGTAGGCGCATCGGTATATGTATCTGGCTGCCATGTGTGCAACGGGAATATTGGCATCTTAATACCAAACGCGAGGAAGAAAAACCAGAATAAAATACATTGTGCATGTGCACCTAACGATCTTCCGGCGGTATATAATGATTGTATATCGAATGAATGTTCTCCGGGTGTATGCAGGTATAAATAAATCAAACCTACAAGCATAAATAAACTACCTGTGAGGGTATAGATAAAAAACTTGAGTGTAATCCGTACGCGGTCCTTTCCTCCCCATAGCAGGCAGATAAAGTAAATTGGAATAAGTGCTATTTCCCAGAAAATATAAAAGAGGAAACCATCCATGGAAACAAAAACGCCGATGAGGGCCATCTCCATAAACAATATGAGCGAATAAAACGCGCGTGGCCTTGGTTCGCTTTTCCTCACGGAAAAAATAATTAACGGAGTTAAAAAGGTGGTAAGCATTACCAATAAAATAGAAATGCCATCCATTCCTACTTTAAAATGAATTCCTAATGCCTGAATCCAGGAATAATCGACCACATATTGGAAATCGGCAGTAATAGGGAATGTGCAGAATAAATAGAGCGAATAAATAAATACAAGCAAAGAAGAGATAAATGCAAAACGGTTTCCATAACGAATAGGAATAAACAACCCGATTACAGCAGTGGCAAATGTAAATATGAGGAGTGTAATAATCGGCATACTTACATCAACTTTAAAAATATTATTAATGCAATACCCACCACCATAGCCAATAAATAAAAGTCTACGTTACCTGTTTGAACAAAGCGCATCAGGCCGCTCACCCATTCGGTAAGTTTGCCGGAAGCGTTCACAATTCCATCTATAAATTTATTATCTACTATATTTTTAAGGAATTCAGAAAGTTTATCGAGAGGCTTTGTAATAAGTGCATTGTAAATTTCATCAACATAATATTTATGATACGACAGATTGGTAAAGAATGGAAGCTTTGTTCCTTCAGTTGCGGGAACAATTTTCTTCCTCATATACATATTCCATGCGACGAAGATTGAAAGCAGTGCAGCCACAACCGTTATTACCATTAAAGTAACTTCTGAAAGAATTTGAGAGTGTTCTGTTAAAAGCATTTTAGCATAAGCATCGTGGAAAACCGGCTCGAGAAATTTATCAAAATTTGCAGAACCACCAAGTACTATTGGCACTCCGACAAATCCACCAATGGTAGAAAGTATAGCCAGAATTATTAATGGTATGGTCATTATTTTAGGAGATTCATGTATGCCGGTATGAGTATCATGAGCAGGCTCATGTTCATGCTCCTTCTTTTCAATTTTACCACGGTATGTTCCATAAAAAGTAAGGAACAAAAGCCTGAACATATAAAAGGATGTTATCATGGAACCAATAACACCAAGGACCCAGAATAGCATATTCGATGAGAATGCCTGGCCCAATATTTCATCTTTGGAGAAGAAGCCCGAGAATGGTGGAAGCCCTGAAATTGCAAGTGTTGCAAGCAGGAAGGTAATAAATGTTATAGGCATCTTCTTTCGCAGACCACCCATATTGCGAATATCCTGTTCACCTGACAAACCGTGAATAACAGAACCTGCCCCTAAGAATAATAGAGCTTTGAAGAAAGCGTGTGTCATTACGTGAAATACAGAAGCTGAAAATGCTCCAACTCCTAATCCCAAAAACATATAACCCAACTGGCTTACGGTAGAATAAGCTAATACTTTTTTAATATCGTTTTGTGTAAGTGCTATTGTAGCAGCAAACACGGCCGTCACTATTCCAACAATGGCAACCACCAACATAGAAACAGGAGACAATGCATATAAAATTCCGGAACGGGCTACCATATAAATACCGGCAGTAACCATTGTTGCTGCGTGTATGAGTGCAGATACAGGTGTAGGTCCTGCCATGGCATCGGGCAGCCAGGTATAGAGCGGAATTTGAGCGCTCTTACCCATGGCACCGACAAACAAAAGCAATGTGATTGTAGTTATAATTATGTTCCCACTTGCGAATCCATTGGCTTTTGCAAATACCGTATGATAATCGGAGCTGCCGAACGTGATAAATAGTAATATAATTCCCAATAAAAACCCGAGGTCACCGATGCGGTTCATAATAAAGGCTTTCTTGGCTGCATCGTTATATGATTTATTTTTAAACCAGAAACCGATGAGCAGATAAGAGCAGAGTCCTACACCTTCCCAACCGACAAACATGAGCAGGTAGCTGGAACCAAGCACCAATACCAACATGAAAAATATAAACAGATTCAGATAAGCGAAGAAAATATTGTGCTTTTCATCATCGTGCATATAGCCGATGGAATATACATGAATAAGAAATCCAACTCCTGTTATAATCATTAAGAAAATGGAAGAAAGCGGGTCGAGTAAAAAAGTAAATGAAGCAGAGAAACTGCCAACATTGATCCAGGGTGCAAGCTCAATTTCTTTGGTCTGGCCTGAAATATTCATGAATACTCCAAGTGCAAGTCCGAAAGAAATGAGCAACGTACCGCAACCAATAACCGCAGCCAGATTTTTAGGCAACCGCTTATTCAGCAAGCCGAGGATAATGAACCCGGCAAGTGGAAAAAATGGAATTAAAACGGCGTATTGCAACATATTTTCTTTATCCTTTCAATCTGTTTAATACATCAATATCGGTAGACTTGGTATTCCTGTAAACAACTACCAAAATGGCTAATCCTACAGCAATTTCTGCGGCAGCAACAGCCATTGTAAAAAATACAAATACCTGCCCTGCGGCATCATTATGGTAAGCTGAAAATGCTACCAATAAAAGGTTTACCGCATTCAGCATAAGTTCGATAGACATAAATATGATAATGGCATTCCTGCGGAATAACACACCCATTACACCTATGCTGAAGAGTATTGTACTCAGCAAAATGTAATAGTCCATCGGTATTGTATGAAGTGTCCCCATCTTACTCGTGACTAGGTTGGAACGCGGATGACGCGGATTGTTTATGATTAGTTAAGATTTCTTTATTAGCAAAAACTTTCCTTTTGAATTCTGGCTCCTTTCCAAAATTCAAAAGTAATCCAACTTCTATATCTGTAGCCTTTAAATAATTAATAAGTTGAAATTCGTGTTCTTCGCATAATTCTTCAGCAGCTTTTAATTCCACTATAACGGATTCATTTATGATTAAATCAGCATAATAATCTCCAATTTCTTTTCCTTCGTAATGAACCTTAATACCTTTTTGTTTTTCTACTACAACCCCCCTATTCACCAATTCCAAGAACATTGCATTTTCATAAACCTTTTCCAGAAAACCATATCCAAGCTTATTATAAACTTTATAATAAGCCTTGATTATCTTTTCAGTTATATCCGAATGTTTTAAGTTATCAGCGTTCATCTTAAGCAATCCGCGTCATCCGCGTTCTATTGTATTTAATCATTTAATATCTTTTTTACCCAACATTACTGCACCTACCATTGCTGCCAAAAACAAAACGGCAGATACTTCAAAGGGCAGTAAAAACTGGTTAAATAATACTTTACCTAAATTTTCAATCAACCCGGTATTATTGCTGAATGGCTGAATAGACATAGTATCTGCACCTTTCAGCGAACCTACCAGCACTACCATAAGCAAGCCTGCAGCTATTACTGCAATCAATTTCCGCAACATGCTTTTATGCGGTTCTGTCTCGGTATTAAGGTTAAGCAACATCACCACAAATAAGAAAAGTACCATAATAGCTCCGGCATAGACGATGATATTCACAATAGCGAGGAATTGTGCATTTAATAAAACATATTCTCCGGCAATAGCGAAAAAAGTAAGTACCAGGTATAATATACTATGAATAGGATTTTTGGAAAACACTACCATCAGCGCAGATAAAACAGCAAAGAAACCCAAAATCAAAAATAAATACAGCGTCATTATTTAAGTGATTTAGTATTTAGTTGGTTATGGGCAAATTCGGGGTGCTTTTTAAATTCCCTGGTTTCTTCGGTCTCCCGTTTAGAAACATCTATTGGCTTATCGATTGGGTCTACCAGTTTATCTTTTCCGTAAATGAAATTCTTCCGCACATAATCGGTATCTACCATTCTATCAGTCAGGAAAATGGCTTCCTTCGGGCAGGCTTCTTCGCATAATCCGCAGAAAATGCAGCGAAGCATATTTATTTCGTAAACAGATGCATACTTTTCTTCCCTGTATAAAGCCTCTTCACCCGGTTTTCTTTCAGCAGCCGTCATGGTAATTGCTTCAGCAGGGCAAGCTACGGCACAAAGTCCGCATGCGGTGCAGCGTTCAGCTCCGTTTTCATCGCGCTTCAACACATGCTGTCCGCGGAAAACAGGCGCAAATTCACGTTTCTGTTCAGGGTATTGTATAGTT
>DATHOL010000214.1:0-3688 GCA_035484895.1 Bacteroidia bacterium
GACTAGTAAAATTGCAGATTAAAGGAGGAGCGGCCAATCCGGCTCCGCCAATCGGCCCTGCATTAGGCGCTAAGGGTGTAAATATTATGAACTTTTGCAAAGAGTTCAATGCCCGTACAGCAGATCAAGCCGGTAAAATATTGCCGGTTATCATTACTGTTTATTCCGATAAGTCTTTCGATTTTGTAATCAAGAAGACTCCGGTTGCCGCTCAAATTAAAGAAGCTCTTAAAATTGAATTGGGTTCTTCGGAATCGAATAAGAAAAAGATTGGCAAGATAACCAAAGCGCAGATGGAAAAAATTGCAGCAGATAAAATGTCCGATTTAAATTGCTTTAAAATTGAATCAGCTATCAACATGGTAGCCGGGACGGCAAGAAGCATGGGCATTGAAGTAGTTAATTAAAAATTAAAATAAAGTTCAAAGAATTTCGTAATTTTTAATTCGTAATTCGTAATTAAAACAAAATGGCAAAGCTCACTAAAAAAAGAAAAGTTGCATTATCCAAATATGATATGAACAAAGCATATCAAATTGCAGAAGCAACTAAAATATTAAAAGAAATTTCTACCACCAAGTTCGACGGTTCCGTTGAAATGAGTGTGCGTTTAGGAATTGATGTAAAACAAGCTAACCAAATGGTTAGAGGTACTGTTAGCCTTCCGCATGGAACCGGAAAAACATTAAAAGTGTTGGTTCTTTGCACTCCTGATAAAGAAGCGGAAGCAACAGCAAACGGAGCTGACTTTGTTGGCCTGGATGACTTTATTACCAAAATTAAAGCCGGTTGGACCGATGTGGATGTAGTTATTGCTACCCCATCCGTTATGGGAAAAGTAGGTGCGCTTGGTAAAATCCTTGGCCCTCGCGGATTAATGCCTAACCCAAAAATCGGAACCGTTACCCAGGATGTTGGTAAAGCAGTGAAAGAAGCGAAAGCCGGAAAGATTGAATACAAAGCCGATAAGGACGGTATTGTACACGTATCGGTTGGCAAAGTATCTTTCGATACCGCGCAGATAGCTGACAACGTAAATGAATTTATGCAAACCATCGTAAAGGCTAAGCCTGCTGCATCAAAAGGAGCTTATATCCACAGCATATTTATGTCTTCTACCATGAGCCCAAGCATACAAATTGAAACTAAATCATACGGATATTAATCAAGCTATCAGCCATTGGCTAATAGTTAAAAGCTAAATAAAAATGAACAAGCAGGAAAAAAATAAAAAGGTAGATGAGTTAACTACTCTTCTAAACGAAAATAAGAATTTTTACCTGGCCGATACTTCCACCATCACAGGCATTAAAATCAATCAATTCCGCAGGATTTGTTTTGAGAAAAATGTGAATATAACCGTGGTGAAAAACACCTTGCTCCAAAAAGCAATGGAAAAGAGTGACAATGCAGCTGCTTATACCGAGTTGCACAGCACCCTAGTTGGAAACACCGCCATTCTTTATGGCAGCCAGCCAAGCGACCCTGCAAGAGTTATCAAGCAATTCCGCAAGGATGGCACCAAACTGCCATTATTAAAAGCGGCTTTCATTGAAGAAAGCGTTTACCTTGGCGATGCAAACCTTGAAACCCTCAGCGCACTCAAAACCAAAAACGAACTTATTGGCGATATCATTGCTCTTCTCCAATCACCGGCCAAGAATGTTATTGGCGCTCTCCAATCAGGAGGCCAAAAACTTAGCGGCATAGTGAAAACCTTATCGGAAAGACCGGACAAAGGCGAATAATGAATATCGAATGTTGAATAAAAAATGATGAAGTAAAAGTCATTTAGTATTCAATTCTAATACAAAAAAAATCCCTCAAGAAATTGGGGGGTTTTTGTTTTTGAGCCTGTCGAACTCACGGAAAAATGAAGGCCTAAAAATTAATTCCATGCTTTTTGAAAACTTTGGCAATCTTTTCGCGAGGTACAACGCCTCCTTCAGCTTCAGCGTCATCAGCCATTTTGCCTAAAACGTAATCTTCCCAATCCTGCTCATCCATCATTTTTGCAGTGGCGTTAAATTTCTTAATAATGCGGAAAATAGCTTCTGCATCCGCTTTGTCTTTAATATCTGCTACTATCCTGGTCATGGCTCTTATCTGTTTATACAAAGATACGAACTTTTTATTTATTGTCTTTCCCGCCCCCTCCAATAAACCAATTTAAAAAACGTTATATTTGTTTTAGTAGATTTTACTACACCTTGAAAAAATGATTAAAAAGGGAATTACATTTTTGGTGGTTTTATTTTTTGCTGCGAACTCCTTTGGGCAAAGTTGGGTATGGGCAAGGCAAGCTAAGAATTTAATTAGTTCAACAGGCAATGGGGAGCAAGGAATAGCTGTTGATACACTTGGTACGATTGTTATAGCTGGGAATTATGGAAATCATCAAATAAGTTTCGGCTCGATTATTTTACCTATAGAGAATGTATACCTAGTAAAATATGATACAAATGGCAACGTGCTATGGGGACGAAGTGACAGCTTGCCAAATACTCCAGGTTCACATAATGTATGTTATGGAATGACCGAAGATAATGGGGGAAACTCTTTTATAACAGGATATTTTATCTATTCGGATTATTTCGGCTCTCATAAATTAAATACTCCTGGATCGGATATGTACCTAGTTAAGTATGACCCTAATGGTAATGTGCTTTGGGCTAATGAAGGAACCATTTTCCATAAAACATCTTTCTGCCAAGGGACCGCCGTATGTACTGATATAGTTGGTAATTCATATCTGATAGGCGACTTTGACGATACGGTTGTTTTCAGCACTTTTAAGATGGTTCCTCAAGGGAGCATGAATTCCTATGTGGCTAAATTTGATAAGAATGGTAATGTACTTTGGGTAACCGGTATACATTGTTTAACTTGGAATAGCCATTTTAGAGAAAAGGCAATCACTACTGATAATAAGGGAAATATCTATGAAACGGGGTTTTTTAACGATACTATTTCCATTGGTACTGATACTTTAATAGGAGGGAAACACAATAATCTTTTTATTGCTAAATATGATAGCAACGGGAATATTCTTTGGGTTAAATGCAGCAGAATGGGTAATGCTGAAGGTAATGCAATCGCTACTGATAATACGGGTAATATATACGTGACGGGAGATATTACAGACACTGTTGTTATTAATTCTGATACATTGTTTTCACCGCTTGGAACCACTGTCCTTCTTGTTAAATATGACCAGTCAGGAAATATAAAATGGGCTAAAAATGGGGCATTAAATAGTTATAGCGGTTTTTCTATTACTGGATTCTCGGTAGTCACAGATAAATCGGACCACCCATATATTTCAGGAAGATTCATTGATACTATTTCTTTCGGATCCTTAATGCTCTATTCAGACTCTATTTATCCCGATTTTCTTATTAAATTTGATTCATCCGGGAAGCCAATTTGTGCTTCGGTAATTAATAATGACGGACAAGGCACTCCTCAATCAATTGTAATAAAACCTCAATCTTCAATGGTATATTTTGGAAGCACAAATGGTTTTGAAAATGCGGTTGCATTTGGCACTGATACAGTTATTGGAGTAGAAACTTCCTTTATTTCCAAATGGCAACCGTGTAATGACGAAGCAGGAGTGTATCCAATATTTATTTCTGCCGACACATTAAAAGTTTTCCCCAACCCCTCCACTGGCCTCTTTACCCTA
>DATHOL010000215.1:0-7313 GCA_035484895.1 Bacteroidia bacterium
TTTTTACTCCTTCAGTATAATATGTTTCGCTTTCTAGAGTACCATCTTCATAATACCACTTTTCAGGTCCAGTTTGCTTGCCATTATCAGAATAGTATTCCTGCATTAATTTCCCATCAGAAAAATACTGTTTATACGTACCGGTATGTTTTCCGTTAATCCAGGGGTTTTCTGCCCATATTGTTCCGTTCTCTCTATAAACTTTTTCTATTCCGTTAATTACCCCATCTGTGTTATATGGAAACAGGTCTCTTAATACACCATTTTTATAATAGACCCTTCTTATACCACAGTACTTGCCTGCTTTGTATACTGTTAAATAGTAATACCTGGCAACAGTACTGTCTGTTGTAGGTAGCAGATTGTTATCATATACATATTCGCACCACTTCCCTTCCTTCAACCCATTTACCATTAAATTTTTCGCCTCCGCTTTATTGGTAAAGCCACTGTCAGGATATTCTTGCCCAAATACACCAAACGCAATAAAAAGAAATACTATTCCAATCAGAAATTTCATTGTGTAAATATAATTGTATTACCAATACCTAGTGGTGCCTCAAAAATGGGTAGTGGTTCAGTTTTAATAATAATCCTATATTTCGTCTCTGTGAACCTCTGTGGTTCTCTGCGCACCTCTGTGTAACTGTCCCAAAGGGATGCCTGCGGAAAAAATTCTTACACAGAGGAATACAGGAGGTCCACAGAGGTTCACAGAGTTTCAAACTGAGCCGGTATCCAAAGGTGTGAATTATATAATTTTTATCAAAACCTTTGTAAGGCTTTTATAAGTGAAGAGTCTCAATTTAGCTTTCTCAACTAAACAATAATTTATATGGAAACTAAAAGCAACATCACCTTTCATTCTGCTCAGGTAATCGGAGGTGTAGAGGAGACCAATCTTCCCGGATATCCGCTATATCCTGCCGGAGAGGATATTTATAATAAGCTTGACGAAGAAACGGAGATAGACCCCGAGGATATTTCGCATTTAAAATCGGCAAACGAGAAAGACGAACCACGAGAGGGTACCGATAAAAACTTTTATGACAAAGAAGCCGGAAGTGACTTGGATGTTCCCGGCAATGAAGCGGATGAAAAAGAAAATAATGCCGGAAGCGAAGATGAAGAGAATAACTTCTACAGCCTTGGTGGAGACGACCATAACGATTTGGAAGAAGATAACGGTGGGGACCCCGCCGGCAAATAGTCGGAAGCCCGACTGGCTACTGATTAATTCCAACTGGAAAGTTAGTTCAGCCCAAAAACCTAAAGTGTTTCAGCCACTCGGGCTCCGAGCGGCTTCACCTGTGCTGTTCCATGAAAGAGATATTCATGCCTGGTATTTACACGCGAACATAAATAACGGGTTCGTATTTTTTTAATTTTTAAATAAGTATGTTCGTCTTCTGCAATAAAATGGGCCTGCAACGGGAGTTCATCTAAGAATACACGGCCGTTATTATTGGTATCATACTTGCGCATGGTTTTGAAAAGCTTTTTATCGCTGCAAACAGTAGCTGCGGGGTTTTCTATATAACCCTTCAAAGCATGAATTACATCGGCCGGAAAAATTTCTTCATGTAGAAATGGATGCAATAATAAACGGTATTCCTGTTTCCATTCTTTCCCATGCGACTGGATTCTGTCGCCATGTTTTTGCCATGCACTTAAATGCGCTATCTCATGAACCAATGTATTCAGAAAAGCATATTTATTCAGGTCGTGGTTAATGGTTATTTGATGATTCAAACCTTTTATAGGTGGACGGTAATCACCATATTTAGTAGCTCGGGCGCGTTTAATTTTCAATTTAAAATCATAGAGCACTACCCATTCAGCAATAGTGTGCACTGCCTTTTCCGGGATATATTTATGTAAGATTGATTTGTTTCTTTCTAACTGTTCCATGCTGCAAAATTACGCTATCGCCCAATAGCAATCAGCGATTAGCCTGTTAAAGATTTATGAAAAGTTATTAGTAGGGGTTCAAAATCTTGAACCCTTACATAAGGAGTAACGGGGTTCAAAATTTTGAACCCCTACGCATTGGGGTAACCCTAAAAGACCTCTTCCAGAACCAGATGCGATTTGAGGGGAGTCATACTGGCATGTATTTCGAAATATTTCAGTAGTCCGTGCAAAATATTTTTCCTTAATGCGGATGGTATTTCCGCTTTTGCGAATGATGATATAGGCAATGCGGATAATTTACTGATACATTCGCTTTCATCGGGATAGAGGAAGGCTGTATGCAAAGGTGTTTTTGCGAGGTAAACGCCTTCTTCCAGGTTCAGATATGGCGTTTCCGGTGTAAAGCTATTTTTAGGCAAAATACCCAAATGGTTGGAGAGATTCAGCATAAAAACAATGTGGAAGTTGGCACAGTTCTCTTTTGTTTCATCCAATAGAATTATTGATTCACGAATGAAATCATAAAGCAAATCATCGGTGGCCGATTCTTTTATGGTGTGTGAAATTAGTTCAGCAATAAAAATGGCGATGGCGCTTTTTTCTATCCGGGTACTTGTATTGGAAGGGAAAAAAGAAATCTGCATTTCCTTAAGTGTTGCCAACTGTTTTGTTTCCCGTTGGTCAATTACGGCATTAATAATGGTGAGCGGTTGCAACCCCGATGAACGTATGCCGGATGTTTTACTGCGAAGCGAATTAATCCAACAAGACACCAAGCCGGAATTGCGGGTAAAAAGTTTTACAATTGCGTTGTGGTCCTTGTGTGGGATTAACTGCAGGACAATTGCCTCATCCGAGTGAAACATGCTGCATTAGTTTTCGAGCAGTAGTTTGGTAACAACAGACTGTGTGCCATCAGGGCTGGTACAAAAAACAAGGTAGACGCCTGTTTGCACTCTTGTACCGGAAAAATTAGTTCCATACCATATTGCCTGCCCGCCTAAAGCGGTGGTGTGGTAAACTATTTCTCCGCTAACAGTAGCAATTTTAATATCGGAATTAGCAACCAGGTTTTTAATGGCAATCGGTCCGGTATAATTATGCGGAACCGGGTCGGGATAAGCATATACATTGCTGAATGTTGTTCCGCCTTCGGTGGAAGTGCCGCGATAGGACACTACGCCTTCATCGGTTCCGAAAAACACCTCGCCCGTAATTTGGTCAATAGCCATGCAAAGAATATTATTTGAAAGCAAGGGACTATTTGAAGTAGTAAAATTTAATAGCTGCTGTGTTCCGTCTGCCGACATTAGAAATACGCCTCCGCCTAACGTGCCAATCCATTTGCGGTTTCCTCCATCCACAACAATAGATGTGGTGAATTGATTTTGCATAAGATATTGGGTATATCCGGTTTGCTGCACATATACATTTTGGGCATCCCACCCTCCCGGGCCATTAAATACATTATCAGGAGAATAAAATACTACTACCCTGGTGTCGGTCCCAACCCAAATAGCTCCGTTTTGGTCTTCTGTAAGACAGTATACATTCAAGCTTGGTAAATTACCGTTGCCGGCATTGCTATTCATATATACTGAATTGTAATTGGTGGGTGAGGCAAAGGTTCCATTATCCTGGTATGCAAGAATTCCACCTCCGGGTACAATTATCCATTTTGCACCGCTTTTGGTAACCAATAGCTTTGTAACATGTGCGGCCAAAGGGGTATTTAGTACTTGGTCAAAATAAAAGGTTTGCCACGTCCCGTTTTTTTTCTTTACTGAAAGGTAATTGTAACCCACATCGGAATTACTTACCCAAAGATTGCTGTTGGTATCAAAGCCAACGCCGGCAACCCGCACCGAATAACCCGAGAATTTATAATAATTGGAAAGCGTGCTGTTGTATGTGCCATATACATTTGTAATAGCATGATTATTGTATTCAACAACTCCATTATTAAAACTACCTGCATAGGCGTGCAACGGGTCAGTTGGGTCAATTGCAAGGACGCATAAATCAAATATGGTATCTTTTGACCCATTGTCAGTAAGCCTGTACCATGTATTGTCCGACAACTCGGAAATCCCTACGTTGCCCCTGTACAAGGGTTGCACCCCTCCACTAAGATAACCTCCGGGTGCAATATAAAGATTGGAGCCGCTCGCCTGCATATCGAATATATCGTTTGAATAGGGTCCGGGTGGAATAAAATTCTGTCCTGTAGGGCTGCTTGGAGAACATTTAACAAGCCCCAAAGTAGCATCGGCTATCCACATATTCGTGTTATTATCTATAAAAGCATCGTTCGGATTAACATTATTACTGAACCCATAATTGTTTACCCTATAAAATAAATTGCCCGCAGGATCAAAAGATGCAGCATTATAGGCTCCGGTATAAACCATGTATGGGGAATTGTTGATTATTGAACAACCCAACGAATAAACATTATCACCTGTGTGGAATACAGACCAAATACCTGCTTGGTAAACATAAATAGTATCTTCAAGATAGGTGCTTGCCATTAGCCGCCGCGACAAACTGGCATACATTTTATTGCCACAATTTGCTATTCCATTATAAATTCCCGAAGGAAGGCGTTGTGTAACGAGTGACCAATTGGCATAGTCTTCAGGATAAGGGTTATTATGCGATATTTTATAAACCCCTGTTTGAGTAGCTGCAAACAGGGTATCATTAAAAATAGTAGTAGAATAAACATTTATGGCGCCTCCTAATGGACCAATTTTATATAAGTCAAGTATAATATCCTGATACAAGTCAATCACCATTATTCCTTGTCCGCAGGATAAATAAGCGGTATCATTGTTGAAATAAATGTTGTTGATGGTCTTACTTCCAGGTGAGAGATTATTTTTCAGGTCGGGAATATTAATTATCTGGGTGGGTGTCACGAGGTCAACATTCCCGTTGGAATACCCAATTACAAGTGTGCCGGTTAGGGAATTATACCGGGCAACTGTGCAGCCGATATCAGAAAGGCCTGTTACTTTATTGTAACGCGTAATGGAATTATCGGATGTGTTATAATAAAACACCCCGGAAGAACAGCAGCAATAAATATTATTGCCTCCCTGGCAAACGGTAAGCCCTTGCTGGTATGAAAGGTAATCCTTCCAGCCTCCCAGGGGAATGTCCACACTCTGGCTTCGGGCATAGCTTGTAAGTAAGCAAAGAATAACGGAAAGGAATGCGAGCTTCTTTTTCATAAATGAAATGCAAAGATAGATAACTGATTGGACCCATAATTATTGCCTGTGTTTGTTTTATTAGTTATTTAAATAGGGCGGATATGGCTGATTCTGTCAAGAATCCTTATTTTTACATTCTGATAATAACAAAGAATGAATTATATCCTCTTTGACGAAGCTTTAACCAGGCTGCAGTTGCTGCCATTTACGTTTACCCGCCCGGTTTCTGAAATCAGGATAGGGATATTGACAATAAAGGAAAAATGGGAAAAGGTTTCAGGGCAAAAGACTTCCGTGATTACCGAAGAGTATCTTGCTGAAAAATATCCGTTTGTTTTTTCTAAAAAGGAAGACAATATTTGGGTAAATGGCAGTGTGTTGCCTACTGCTGAACTTTTCAAAGCAATTAAAGCTCTTAAAAAGATGGAAGCTTTGAAAAGCGGAGATATTCTGATAGCCGTTAATACCGGAAGGGAAAAAATGGAAGACTTTATTGGTAAAACAAAAAGTATTGAATGGATAGGCTCACCGGTGTTAAAAATAAATCACCTCTGGGATATATTTTCATTGAATGGCATAGCTTTGGAACTAGATTATAAATTATTGACCAAAGGGAAAAAATCCTTGAAAGTTTCGAAAACCAATACATTACTGGGGAAAAATATTTTTATTGAAAAGGGCGCTAAGTTGGAATGTGCAATATTAAATTCTACAACTGGGCCAATATATATTGGGAAGGACGCTGAGGTAATGGAAGGTTCAGTTATCAGAGGCCCTTTTGCTTTAGGTGAAGGAGCCACTATTAAAGCGGGAGCCAAAATTTACGGACCAACTACTGTGGGGCCGCACAGCAAAGTAGGAGGGGAGGTAAGTAACTCGGTAATTTTTGGTTATTCCAATAAAGGGCATGATGGATTTTTGGGTAATTCAGTGATAGGCGAATGGTGCAATTTAGGGGCTGATACAAATACTTCCAACCTGAAAAACAATTATTCTGAAGTAAGTGTATATGATTATTCTTCGGAAAAAATGGTTCCAACCGGGCTTACTTTCTGCGGGCTTATGATGGGTGATCATTCCAAATGCAGCATTAATACCATGTTTAATACAGGTACTGTTGTGGGCGTAAGTGTCAATATTTTTGGAGGAAATTTCCCGCCGAAGTTTGTTCCGTCTTTTAGCTGGGGCGGTTCAGGCGGGTTTACGACCTATGAACTTCCCAAAGCATTTGAAACTGCTGAACGTGTTTTTGAACGAAGACATAAAAAATTTGATACTATAGAGAAATCAATTTTAGAAAAGGTATTTTCACTTACAAAAAACAAGCAACAGTAAGCTTTACCACCACTTTTTCCCTTTTTTCTTTTTATCATGGAAACCATAGGGGCAATGCTTGCAACCATTTTCGCAGCAGTATCCTCTCTTCAAATGGAATTTTTCGGTGAAAACCCGGTATCCTTCTTCCGTCAGGTAATATTCCCCATCCTGAAATAGTTCGGGCTCATTTTTGGGTATATCTTTTTCTTCAGCAGACACGTTACGAAGTAAC
This sequence comes from Bacteroidia bacterium, assembly GCA_035484895.1. GTDB lineage: Bacteria > Bacteroidota > Bacteroidia > JABEUT01 > JABEUT01 > JABEUT01. The sequence goes on from DATHOL010000215.1 coordinate 6,682, forward strand.
TACGCGTTTAATATTTACATTTGTATTTCTAAGGTCAATACCCCCCTCCATAATCGATTTGAGGTTGGCCATATAAAAGGTCCAGCCATTATTGCAGCCTAAATGCAAACGCACCTTCGATATTTCATCGGTAGGGATTTTTTCCTGCACAAGTTCCATAATCGTTCTTCCTTCCTGAAATTTGCAGGTAATGGTTACTTCACAAGTTCCTGCAAAGGTAAATTTGAACATATCTTTTCCGTTCAGGTCAAGTACCTTCCCTTTTTCTTGTGTTTTATCATCATAGCCATGCCAGCGCCAAAGGTAAGTATCACCCGGTTGAACAGGTGCTGTGTCTTCCCTTAATTTGCCGTCAGGAGAAGTAAATAGAGCTTTCCTGAGAAACCAGCTTTCTAAATTGCTTTCGGTAGCCCATGCATTATAAACGGCAATAGGGGTTGCTCTTATATCTACTTTAAGGATGAATTTCGACCAGTCGTAATGGCTCATGAGGAATATATTTTAGGGGAGTGAGAAGGCTGGTTCTATATTGATAGTATTGTATAATCTGAAACAGGTTTACAAAGATAATTCTATTTCCCCCTGAAAAAATATTAAAATTTTCCTTGCATATTCAAAATTATATATAGCTT
>DATHOL010000216.1:0-7018 GCA_035484895.1 Bacteroidia bacterium
TGCAAGAACCCATTGACCCACCTGCAAATCATCAGAATTTCCATACTCTATATACGGAAGATTAGTTGCATCAATTTTAAGTAGTGCAAGGTCGGTTTCAGGGTCTTTGCCTATCACTTTTGCAGTATATTTTTTCCGGTCGCTTAAAGTGACTTCTATTTTGCCGCCTTCATCTACTACATGATTATTTGTTACAATATATCCATCAGAAGAGACAATAACCCCGGAGCCGCTGACTTCGCCCTCCATCATATTTGGCTGAGATTGTCCGTTAAAGTAATCCCATAAAGAATTATAGCTTCTTTCGCCTTCCATGCGCACTTTAGATTCAATATAGACTACAGCAGGAACGCCCTTTTGAGCGGCGCTTACAAAGTCGGTATTGGCTTCCGGAAGTGCTGATTTAAGTCCGGCAAATTTTACCGGTGCCGGATTCCGGATGTTTGATTCCGCCAAATAAGTGGCTCGGTTATTTAAAGCTAAATGATCGATTGTTAATGCTGACCCCGCACCTAGAAGAGCGATTGTAAACACGGATAAAAATTTTCTTATTGATTTCATATATAAAAATGTTATTGGTTTGTTTCTATTGCAAATATCGTGTCAAGCCTTATAAACATTGAATTCTTTAACAATTATTAACTGTAAAAAAATGTTAACTTTGCACGCCTGTTCTTCCTAACGGGTGTTTCAAAAATGAGAAATAAAGTACTTATTTTTATTGGCGGCCTTTTTGCAGGACTTGTGATTGGTGTCCTTTTTAGCGTTGCCATTAAAGAACTTATCGTCCAATTTAAAGAGTTGCATTTAACACTGAACAGAATTAACCTGAAACAAAGTCAGCTATCTCAGCGCCTGGACAGTATACAGGGTAAACTTGTTCCGGATACAAAGAAACCTAGCAGCTTACCGGCACAGAACAATCAAAAAACGAATTCTATAAACACATCCAAAACAGCAACGTCACAGGATAATGCAAAATCTCAAAATCAATTAACTACTAATTCATCCATAGGAAAAATTGCCCAGGATAGCGATGTTGTTGTTATGACCAACCAATTGGTTTCTGTTTTATCAGTTCCCTTGAAAAAGAATGATACCGATAGGGTAACTAAAAAGAACCATGAAACAGATTCTACCCTTGAATCAATGAGTGACATTAATGATTCAAAGCAATTTCAAAATTACCGCGTTGAGTTTTGGAAATCACCACTGAATTATAAAGGCTATAAAATGTCGAGGGGTAAAATCGTTTTATACGGTATTAATCCAACTACTTCTGTAAATTTAACCATGCAGAATGACAACTATTATCTCCTGGTGAATCAAAACGCCTATAAGGTTGAGTACACTGACGACTATAAGCCATTCGATAAAGTCACCGACAAGGCAATACTAAAAAAAGTAGGGTTATGAAAATTGAATTCTATAAATATGAAGGTACCGGAAACGATTTCATCATCATTGATAATCGCGACAAAAAGCTAAAGGCAAATAACAAAGAATTATGGAAAAAACTTTGTGACCGCCATTTTGGTATTGGCGCAGATGGCTTAATGCTACTTCAAAAGAAAAAAGGCTATGATTTTAAATGGTGTATTTCAATGCCGACGGAAATGAAAGTTCTATGTGTGGCAATGGTGGAAGATGTATTACTCACCTTGCAAAAAAGCTTGGCATTATAAAAGGCAAATCGGCTAATTTTATAGCAATCGATGGTAAACACGAAGCTATATTTACAGATAAAGACACGGTTAAGCTGAAGATGAATGATGTGAAAAGCATCACTAACTATAAAACATATTATGTGTTGAATACCGGCTCTCCGCATTATGTTACCATGGTAAAAAACGTAGTTAGTTTACCGGTAAAAGTTGATGGCAGAACCATCCGCAATCGCGAACCTTTCAAAAAAGACGGTATTAATGTGAATTTTGTGGAAGTATTACAAGGTAAAATACCAATGCTTAGGACTTATGAACGTGGTGTGGAAGATGAAACACTATCCTGTGGTACCGGAACAGTTGCCACAGCCTTGGTACTTGCAAGTAAAGGGCTTTCATCGGATAAATATCATTGCGATATTAAAACTATGGGCGGAATGCTCAGAGTTTGGTTTATTCAACAAAAAGAGAGTTTTAAGAATATATGGCTGGAAGGGCCTGCCACCTTCGTTTTTAAAGGTAGCTATAAGACATGATATTCTCAGAAAATACTGGTAGTTATTCGCTGAATACCACCCCTTTAAAATCTATGACAGAATTTAATAGTGGATTGTGGCTGGTATTGATTGGCGTAAATGAAATCCCGCCTCATATTGCGCTAATCTCGGATGGGAAGTACTATTCCCAATCTGTCCGTAAGGTTGATTGTGCAACTTTATTAGAAAGATTTTTAGGTGCTATTGAACGTAAACAAATTCCTACCCTGTTAGTTCAATTTGGGTCAGCGGCTGTAGGGGTTCAAAACATTGAACCCCTGCAAAAAATCTTTAGGAATTTAAATCCTTTAAATACATCCCAAGAAACCTGCCTCTCCCCTATTAAAAAGTTTTTCACTGAACAAGTTTGTGACGAATTTGGAAATATAAATTACGTGTTTGAATTGCTTGCAACAGCAGAAAGTAAAGGATTGATTACTGAATGTGTATCGCTTTATTGTGAAACAACTAATTCAAAGAGTATAACTTTGCCTAAATATACTATGGCGCAAATCAAGAACAGGATAAATGAACTTTCAACTAAACAACAACCGTTAACTACCTGATAAAATGCTTCTATTTTCTTCTCCGTTGCCCTATATGTTCCTGATGTTGTTTGTTCCGATGGCATTGCTCATAGTTATTGGTTTTTTTGGCCTTATCCGACTAATTATAAAGGAAAACAGGAAGAAAGATCAAGAAAAAAAACCGGAGTGAATTTACGTGCTTCCAGAATAAGAATTTTAGTTATTACAGGCCTCTTCGGCCTGGTATTATTTTCAGTAATCAGGTGTAAAAACCCCGGCAAAGCACAAAAAGCTTCTTTACTTTCCCTACTCGATACTACACATACTTATTTAAATATTAATGATTCTGTAAAGTATGTAGGTGCACATACCTGTATGCTTTGCCACCAGGAAATTTATAACTCATTTATGCATACCGGCATGGGTGAGTCTTTTGATGTGGCAAGCAAAACCAAAAGTTCCGCTAAGTTTGGGCCGCATGTGGTTGTGCATGATACTGCCAAAGATTTTTACTATCATCCTTTTTGGAAAAATGACAGCCTTTATGTGCTTGAATTTCGCCTGAAAGGCAAGGATACCATCTATAAGCGCGAACAGCAAATCAACTATATAATTGGTTCGGGGCAGCATACCAATTCTCATATTTATAATGAGAATGGATATTTATACCAAGCTCCTATTACGTTCTATACTCAATTAGGCAAATGGGATCTGGCTCCCGGTTTTTCAGATGGCTTTAATTCCCGTTTCTCCCGCGAAGTAGGCCTGGAATGTATGAATTGCCATAATTCTTATCCGAAATTTGTGCAGGGCTCCATCAATAAGTTCGACAGTGTACCAAATGGAATTTCCTGTGAACGCTGTCATGGTGCAGGTGAGTTGCATGTTCTGGCAGTTCAACAAGGACATAAAGTTGATACTACAAAAGCTATTGACTATTCTATTGTAAACCCGGCCAAACTTTCACTAGACTTGCAGGTAGATGTCTGTCAACGCTGCCATTTACAAGGCAATGCAGTATTAAAACCCGGTAAATCATTTTACGATTTCCGGCCGGGAATGAAGCTTTCCGATATTGAAGATGTGTTTATGCCCAAATATGAAGGCATGGAGAATGAGTATATCATGGCATCGCATATCGCCCGTTTAAAAATGAGCAAATGCTATTTGCAAAGCCTGAGTAAAGGTGAAAATTCCAAATCACTTAAGCCTTTCAAAGATGGATTGACTTGTGTTACTTGCCATAACCCCCATGTGGATGTGCGCTCGGTAAACGATAATTCCTTTAACACCATTTGCCAGAATTGCCATGGTGGCGCAAAACCAGCACAAATAGCTTGTACAGAAAGTATGGAGGTTCGTAAAAAAGTGAACGATAATTGCGTAAGTTGCCATATGCCTAAAGGGAATACAATTGATATTCCGCACGTAATTACAACTGACCATTACATCCGAATTCCTGTTAAGAAAGAGGATAAAGAAAAGGTGAAAAAATTCATTACACTCTATGATGTGAATAATTCAAATCCTTCGGCTTATACTGTTGGTCGGGCTTTTATACAGCAGTTTGCACGGTTTCAATCAGACAGGCCGGTATTGCTAGATTCCGCCAAACATTATTTTCCGGATGCTACGGTTAAGGATATTAAGAGAAATATTTGCTCCCTCATTGATATCAGTTTTTACAGAATAGCTTATCAAAAATTACTTTACTACGTGAGTGTTGTAACGCCCAAATACTTACTAGACTCAATTCTTACACATGCTGCTTATGCTAACGCAGATGCATGGACAGCATATAGGGTTGGAGAGGCCTACTACAATTTGAACAACTTCGGAAATGCGGGTACTTTTTATGCCCGAGCAACTAAATTAGCCCCCTATATTTTAGATTTCCAGAATAAGTTAGCGCTTAGTTTGGCAATGCAAAACAAACATGATGAAGAGGAGAAGATCTATAATACCATCCTTGCGCTGAATCCCGGAGATGTTGCCGCATTAACCAATAAAGGCTATTTGGAATTGACCAAAGGGAATGCTGATTTGGCTAAACAATGCTATGATAAAGCGTTGGTATTTGATCCCGATGACCGTCATGCATTAATGAATATGGCAGGCTGGTACGTTTATAAAAAGGATTATTATAAGACCGAGGAGTATCTTGAAAAAGTACTTAAGAAATATCCCGAGGATAAACAGGCTATGGATTTGCAGAAAAAAATCATAGCTACCATTGGTCCGCAATAACTATAATTTACTTATAAATACAAGCGTGCTACCCTAACTTACAAGCACATTTTCTGCAAATTTATTAGAGATGGTAGTATTTGTATTTTTTTCAATCTGAATAACCAATGATCCATCAAAGGCTATTTTTTCAATTACTTTTATACGAGTACCTATACCGATACCCAGCTTTTGCAAGTAATGCAAAAACTCCGCTGAGGTATCTTTTACTGCAACTACCTTGTATTGTTTCCCTGCTTCCACTTCAATCAACATTGTTTTAAACACTTCGGCAATTTTCCCATCTGCTTTGGGAATTGGATCACCATGCGGGTCATAGTCCGGAAAACCCAGAAACTTTTCAAGGCGTTCGGCTAATCCGCTGTCTCCCACGTGCTCTAATTGCTCGGCAATATTGTGGACTTCATCCCATTTATATCCAAGTTTTTCTAATAGAAAAACCTCCCAAAGCCGGTGCTTGCGAATAATCTCCATGGCCGCCTTTATGCCGCTATTGGTAAGTTTGGCCCCTTTCTTTTTATCGTAGCTGATGAGTTTCTTTTCAGTAAGTTTTTTTACCATATCTATTACAGAAGCAGGGTTATTATGCAAGGCTTCAGCAATAGCCGTAAGGCTGATTTTAGCACCATCAGCGCCAAGATGATAAATAGCTTTCAAATAATTCTCTTCCGAAAATGAATGCATAGTATTTAATTAGACTAGCCGCAAATATAATATTTATATTTTAATTAATAATTATTTGGCTTACCTAATAAAAATTATTAGCCATGTAAAATATTATGCGTATGTTTGCGCCATATATCATATGTCACCCGAATCCCAACATAAGAAAACCTTTAAAGGCTGGCGTAAAACGAATTCGGACAATTCGTTGCCGGAGGTGTTTTCAACCGTAAAAGTGCCCGGCAACGGCAGTTTCTGGAAGAAACTGTTTGCCTTTTCAGGCCCGGGATTAATGGTAGCTGTTGGCTATATGGATCCTGGCAACTGGGCAACGGATATAGCCGGAGGCTCCGGATTTGGGTATACCTTATTATCGGTGATATTGGTTTCGAACCTTTTTGCTATTTTACTACAATATTTGGCAGTAAAACTGGGTGTGGCAACCGAACGTGACCTTGCCCAGGCTTGTCGCGACCATTACAGCAAACCGGTAAGTTTCAGCCTGTGGATACTCTGCGAAATAGCCATAGCCGCCTGCGATCTTGCCGAAGTTATAGGCTCTGCAATTGCATTGAATCTTCTGTTTGGCTTGCCACTTATTTGGGGAGTTTCCCTTACTGCCTTTGATGTATTGATAATTCTTTTCTTCCAATATAAAGGCTTCCGGTTTATTGAAGCCCTGGTTGCTGCACTCATATTTACAATTATTGCCGCCTTCGCGTTTGAAATTATTGTTTCACACCCCCAAATATTTCCCTTACTCAGTGGACTTTTACCGCACGCTGAAATAGTGACTAACCCTAAAATGCTATATATATCTATCGGCATTTTGGGGGCTACTGTTATGCCGCATAATCTATATCTGCATTCAAGCATCGTTCAAACACGCGATTACCCCAGAACCGAAACAGGCAAGAAAATGGCTATGAAATTTGCCGGGATTGACAGCACAGTAGCCCTGATGGCGGCATTTTTTATTAATGCTGCAATATTAATTTTGGCCGCTGCTACTTTTCACAATAGCGGGCATAAAGATGTCGCCGATATTACCGATGCCCATAAATTATTAGCTCCGTTATTAGGTACAACCCTTGCCAGCACTTTGTTTGCAGTGGCTTTATTGGCGTCGGGACAAAACTCTACTTTAACAGGCACACTTGCGGGACAAATAGTTATGGAAGGTTTCCTGAATATCCGTATGAAGCCATGGCTGCGCAGGCTTGTTACAAGGCTGATTGCTATAGTACCTGCTTTTATAATAACTATCCTTTACGGGGAAAAAGGAACAACCAACCTACTTGTTCTAAGCCAGGTAGTTTTATCCATGCAATTAAGCTTCGCAGTAATTCCTCTTATTCTATTCACAAACAGTAAACAAAAA
>DATHOL010000217.1:0-2847 GCA_035484895.1 Bacteroidia bacterium
TGGACAGCCGGACAATTAAAAAGCGAAATGAAACAGCACTCATGGATTATTACGCCTGCTGTAAAAGCACTCGTAATGAAAGACAACAATAATCTCTGGAAAAACATACTGAAAGATCTGGGCGGCAAATACTCTATGGTGGCTGAATTTCCCGAGGATCCAACACTAAACTAAAATTTTCAGATGAACTTTCTTGCACATCTCTTTCTGGCGGGAGAAGATGAAGAACTTTTAATTGGAAATTTTATTGCCGATTCTGTAAAAGGGAACAAATACATTACTTATCCCGATAGAATCAGTAAGGGCATACTAATGCACCGCGAGATTGATTTTTTTTCGGACAACAATCCTGTGTATTTGCAAAGTGTACACCGCCTGCAGCCTGATTATGGCAAATATTCCGGCATAATAACCGATATGTTTTACGATTATTTTTTAGCCAATAACTGGGATACGTTTTCGAATATCAGCCTGGAGGAGTTTTGTACTAACACATATAAGGTATTATATAAGTACCTTGATAAAATGCCAAAAGAAAGCCTTGCAATTTCTACTTATATGAGCCGTGAAAACTGGTTGCTTTCTTACCGTGAAAAAGAAAACATCAGGGGTTCGCTTGCCGGCATGTCGCGCCGCATGAAATATTATTTCCCTATGGACAATGCCGCTATAGAACTTGAAAAGAACCCGGAACCCTATAATCAGGATTTCTTGGATTTCTTCCCTTTACTTATAAAACATATAGCCCCCTTTAAAGGATAATATCCTCTTAAACTACAGTACTGGTTTATTGCCTATCTTTGGCTTAGTATCTCAAACCTATAAATTAAATTAAACACTATGAAACGCACAGCAACAGCAGCCTGGAACGGCTCAATAAAAGAAGGAAGCGGAACTCTTACCACACAAAGTACTACGCTCAATAAAACCCAATATTCTTTTAAAAGCCGTTTTGAAGAAGGCACAGGAACCAATCCTGAAGAATTGATCGCAGCAGCTCATGCCGGGTGCTTTACCATGAAATTAAGCGGTGTATTAGGTGGAGCAGGCCTCACTCCTACCACACTTGAAACCACTTGTACCGTAACATTGGATAATGGCGCAATTACCAATTCTCATTTGGTGGTAAAAGGCAATGTTCCAAATTGCAGCAGCGATGATTTCAAAAAACATGCAGAAGATGCCAAGGCAAATTGCCCTATTTCAAAATCGTTGAATACGAATATTACAATGGAAGTACAAGGCTAATAATTATTGGTTTTTCTTATTCAGGTTAACACCTGCATAAAAGCCGAGGTCCTTATCTTTTATAAGTTTTGTCCAAAATGCTATTTGCCCCGTGTGGTAGGAATAATGTTCTACCACATGGACTATTATTGCTATGCCCGTAATATCAAACCCCTGAACCGAACGAACACGCATTAATTCTTCCTCGGAAACATTTTGAATTATTTCAGTTGCCTCTTTTATTACACAACGAAGCTTTGCAAATACTTCATCTTTTGTAAATCCTGATTGGGTTGAAAACTCCAAATCGCGCAGCCTGTTATCAGGTTTGCCGCCTAAAGAAGAAATAATGTACTGTGTAATATTTCCGCAAAGATGCAAAACCAGGTTGCCAATACTGTTGGATGCGTCATTCGGGCGTTTCCAGATATCCTCATCTTTGAGTAACAGAAAACTCTTTTCAATTCTTTCAGAACTTAATTCAATCCTGTATATGGATTGACTGATAAATTCTTTTATAAAATCCGGATTTGCTACCATCGTCAATTCCTTATCAAATGTAAAAATCCATGTTTTTCAAAAGACTCTCCATTTTCGCAGGTTGAACGTAAGATATAATAATACACACCCGCGCTGGCCGGTGAACCATCAATATTTCCGTCCCAGGGATTATCGGGATTATCAGAACTAAATACCTTTTTTCCCCAACGATTAAAAATGTCAATCTGATAATCCGACATAAATTTTACCTTGATAAGATAGGTATCATTTATACCATTGTCATTCGGTGTAAATACATTGGGCACAAAAAAGTCTGCGCAAGGTATTTCAACCGTAATAGTAACCAGTGAACTAGCCGTACATCCGGCCGCTGTTGTTGTAATAAGCGTGTAAGTGGTAGTTACGGTTGGGTTTGCAATCGGATTCGGACAGGTATCGCAACTTAACCCAATTGGCGGAGTCCAAAAATAAGTGGTACTGCCGCTTCCGTTAAGTGTTGTGGAATTACCTGAAAAAATGGTATCGCTACAACAGGCATATCCCGATACGGAATCAATATTAATTCGCTTTTTGATACTTGTGCAACTATCGCCATTGCTGATAACGACCGAGTATGCAGTATCCTTAAATGAATTAGCAAGAACAGTGATAGAACTGGTGGTAGCTCCGGTATTCCAAACATAGGTTCCGCCACCGTATGCATTTAACACTATAGTATCGCCTAAACAAACAGAGCCCTTTCCTGAAATAGCGCCCGTACCAATGGGTTTAATAACTACTGTATATGTTGTATCTAAATAGCACCTGCCATTGGAAACCTTTACGGTATATGTTGTGGTGGTAGTTGGGTATACCTTAATGGTTGATGTGGTTGCATTAGTGCTCCATAAGTAGGTGCCGCCGCCGCCGGCAGTAAGTATGGCTTCACTACCATTACACACACTATCTGTGCCTGTAATGGTAAGTTTTACATTGGGAATAACTACAATCTTTTTCTTCGTAGAATCAGGGCAATTACCATAATTATTTCCAAATAATGTTACATTATAAGTTCCTGAAGTATTATAAACATGATACGGATTAACCAATGTTGAAGCATTAAAAGGGCCTGATGAAGGG
>DATHOL010000218.1:0-5115 GCA_035484895.1 Bacteroidia bacterium
TGAAATTTTTGAAAAAAACGGGGAGGCTTCCTTTCGTCAATTAGAGAATAAGGCTGTTACAGCAGCCGTTCAGAAAACGGGTGTAATAATTTCCTGCGGCGGTGGTGTTGTAATGAGTTATGATAATATTGCAGCGTTGCGAAAATCAGGGAAAATAATTTACCTCGCCGCTTCATTCGATACTATTAAACAACGATTGAATAATACTGATTCCCGTCCATTGTTTAAAGATGAAGCGATGGCAAATATGCTTTATCAAATACGGTTGCCGCTTTACACCCAATATGCCGATGAAGTAATTCAAACAGATAAGTTATCTCCTGCTGAAATAGCTAATATTATTGCATCTAAAATAAATTTGAGAAGTGCAAAGTAGCGGAAAGAAAATATGTTTGGTTATTAAGGGCAATACATCACATTCCTTATCGCCTGCCATGCATAACGCAGCATACAAAGCGTTGGGAATCGAATCTCAGTATATTTTTCTTTCAAAGCAAATTAAACCCGAAGAACTTGCTGACGCAATGCAAAATGACTTACGCGACCCGAATATTCACGCATTCGCAGTTACCATTCCCCATAAAGAGACAATCATAAAATACCTGGATGAAATAGATGAAACCGCCAAAGAAATTGGTGCCGTAAATACCGTAATAAATACGAATGGAAAACTAAAGGGCTATAATACCGATTGGAAAGGAGCATTGAATTCTTTACTTAAATATACACCCCTCAAAAATAAAAAAGTTGCTGTACTTGGCTCCGGTGGCACTGCAAGAGCTATTATTTATGGACTTACGAAAGATGATTGTGAAATAAATTTATATAGTAGAAACAAAATTACGGCTCAAAATATTGCTGAAAAGTTCGGGTGTAATATCTACGCTTGGGAAAATCGCGATGAAGCCACCAATTCTGATATAATTATTAATACAACCCCAATTGGAAGAGAAGATAACACAAGTCCAATTTCAGTTGATGGTATTACTGAGAAGCACACTATCTTTGATGTTAACTATAGAAAAGGAGGCACACAATTGTTAAATTTGGCAAAGCAAAAAAATGCAACTGTAATTGACGGATTGGAAATGTTACTGCAACAAGGCATGTTGCAATTTGAATTATATACAGGCCTGAAAGCGCCGGAGGAAGCAATGAGAGAAGCCTTAAACAAATGAGTAAAGAATTCAAAATATGCACTGTTATTCAGGGTAAAAACCTTGAAACGTTTGTGAAAAACCTTAAAAAGGCACAGAAAACTGCGATGATGATTGAGCTTCGTGCTGATTCAATTAAGGATTTCGACGCAGACGATATTGAGATTATTCAAGGCTTGGTAAAACTACCGTCAATATTCACCTGCAGGCATGTTAATGAAGGTGGCTTGTTTGAATCATCTATGGCAAAACAAGAGGAAATTCTTTTAAAAGCATTTTCATCCGGCTTTACCTATGTTGATGTAGCTTTCAATAATCCTGCTATCAACGACTTAACGGATGAGGATAAGAGCCGCCTTTTGATTTCTTATCACAATAATAAAGGCACTCCAATTCTTGCAGAACTGGTGGAGCTTTTAAAATATATGCGCACATTCAATCCTGCCATTATGAAAATTGCAACCATGGTTAAGGATAAGATGGATGTACCTATATTAGCATCGTTGTTAAGAAAACGAAAAAAGGATGAAAAATTAATTGTGATAGGTATGGGCAAAAAAGGAGAAATCACCCGCTTGACTTTCCCACCTGCGGGAAGCTATATAGCGTATGTAACTATGAAAGGCGAAAAAAATATGGCTCCCGGAATGCTTACGGAAAAAGACTTGCAACCTATGTTCAACTATCTTAATAAATAAAATTATGCCTGGCAACTCATTCGGACAACTGTTTCGCATTACTACCTTTGGTGAATCTCACGGAGAAGCAATTGGCGTAATTGTGGATGGCTGCCCTCCGGGATTGGCCCTATCAGAAAAGGACATTCAACCTGATTTGGACAGGCGTAAACCTGGACAAAGTAAAGTTACCACACAAAGAAATGAGGCGGATAAAATTCACATTCTATCGGGTGTCTTTAACGGAAAAGCTACCGGCACTCCAATTATGCTGATGGCATATAATAAAGATGCCAACCCAAAAGACTACGAAAAAATAAAGGACCTCTATCGCCCATCCCATGCGGATTATACCTACGATTTGAAATACGGCATCCGTGATTGGAGAGGCAGCGGAAGGGCAAGCGCTCGGGAGACATTGGCAAGAGTCGCAGCCGGTGCTATTGCAAAAAAATATTTAAAAGAAAAATGCGGTGTTGAGTTTCTGAGCCATGTGGTACAAATTGGTACAATCCGTGCTGACATTGACTTGGCTAAAGTAACTACAAAAGCAATTGATGCAAGTTTAGTAAGATGTCCTGACAAAAATGCATCGGATAAAATGCTAAAACTAATTGAACAAATCCGCAAAGAAGGTGATTCTGTTGGGGGAATTATTCGTGGATTGATTCGTAATGTTCCACAAGGATTAGGCGAGCCTGTATTTGATAAACTCCCGGCTGATTTAGGTAAAGCCATGTTAAGCATCAACGCTGTAAAAGGTTTTGATTTCGGCTCCGGATTTGGCGGCTCTATTATGCGCGGCAGCGATCATAATGATGAATTTATCCTATCGTCATTGCGAGGCTCTGCGAAGCAATCTTACCCCAAAGGCAACAAGAATATCTCCACCAAGACTAACAACTCCGGTGGCACACTAGGTGGCATATCCACCGGAGAAGATATTTATTTTCGTGTTGCATTTAAGCCGGTAGCAAGTATTGCATTGGAACAAAACACTGTTACCCGTTCCGGAAAAGCTACTAAAGTATCTGTTGAAGGTCGACATGACCCCTGCGTGTTACCAAGAGCAGTACCAATTGTAGATGCTATGGCTGCATTGGTCTTAATGGACCATTATTTTAGGAATAAGGCGCAGAATGAGTAATAATTTTGCCACACACCCCTAAAGGGGCTTAAATATTGATACTCAAAGCCCCTTTAGGGGTTTGGGGCTGAAAGTACAAATGGAACTTTACTGCTTAAACAACCCCTCCACAAACTCCTCCTTATCAAACAAGCGGAGGTCGTCTATCTTTTCACCTATGCCGATGTAGCGCACCGGAATTTTAAACTGGTCGGAGATACCAATAACCACACCACCTTTGGCGGTACCATCTAATTTAGTAAGAGCGAGTGCAGTAACATCGGTCGCTTTGGTAAACTCTTTGCATTGTTCAATCGCATTCTGTCCGGTAGAAGCATCCAACACCAATAATACCTCGTGAGGTGCAGTAGGGATAACCTTTTGCATCACTCTGCGGATTTTAGAGAGTTCCGTCATCAATCCCACTTTATTATGGAGACGGCCTGCGGTATCAATAATAACGACATCCATTTTTTGTGCCACAGCAGATTGCAGTGTATCAAACGCTACAGCCGACGGATCAGCATTCATACCCCTGGAAATAACCGGAACATCTACCCGTTTACCCCATATTTGTAATTGGTCAACCGCAGCAGCGCGAAAAGTATCTGCCGCGCCGAGCATAACCTTCAATCCCGATTTTTTGAAGTGCGAAGCCAGTTTGCCAATTGTAGTCGTCTTCCCCACTCCATTCACGCCGACCACCATTATTACATAAGGTTTTTCTTTTGGTAATTCTACCGCTGTTCCATTATTGCTGTTTGCTAAAAGGTTGGTTATTTCTGCTTTCAGCATGGCATAAATATCAGTGGATTTGGCGCCTTTAGTAGTCTCCACTTTTTTCTGTAAACTTTCAATAATTTTAATGGTAGTACTAACTCCCACATCTGAAGAAAGCAGCGTTTCTTCAATGTTTTCCATTACTTCGGCATCAATGGTAGATTTACCCAAAATAGCAGCAGCCAACCTGGAGAAAAATCCCTTCCGGGTTTTTTCAAGCCCTATATCAAAGCCCGATTTGCTACCTCCGCCAAATATGTTCCGTAAGTTCATTTTACCTTAATACTTTTTGCCCGTCAGTTTTTCGTTAAACTCCTTCGACATACCCCTGGGAATAGATAGAGAATTCCAATCCTTATCCTTGCAGATTTTAGCAATATATATTATTTGCCCTATATGCGAACTGTAATGAGCGGTCTGACGTTGCAAAGCCTCAATTACTGTATGGTCCTCCCCCCTGATTTTTATAATTTTATCCAAATCATCCTCATTCAGAGAATAAAGTGTACGGAAAAACAAGGCCCAGCCATCTTCCCACATAAAGTTTAGTTCTTCGCGGGTTAAATTCCTATTCGTCACAAACTCTGCATCTCTATCCCGCCAATCTTTTTCGCCATCCGTTGTTAAGAAATCAGTCCAGCGTGATAGCATATTACCATATAAATGCTTTATAATTAGCACAATACTGTTTGATTCCGGAGTTGGAGACCAATTAAGTTGCTTTTCATCCAGTTGAGTCATTGCTTTTTCTCCCAGTTGCTTATACTGTTGGAAAACATTTCTGCAGATTTCTAAATAGTTATTCATAGGGGTGGTGGTAATTAAAAAAGCTTTCCCCCAAGTTAAGGAAGAAAGCTTTTCATAAGGAAAATGATTTGATTACTTAGCAGCAGCCAACCAATCTTTAACGTGGTCTTTGTGAACTATTTCCATTTTAAAGCTAACACCGCCTTTTGGGGTTTTAACGGTTTTAATAACCTTTACAAAATCTTTGCCTTTACCTGCTTTAAATGTCGCAACTGTTTTCTTTGCCATGACTTTTTATTTTTGAGTAGTGAATGGTGAATTAACAACTCACTATTCACAATTATTTATTTTATTTCTTTGTGAACGGTCATTCTCCTAAGCACGTAGTTGTACTTTTTCAACTCCATACGCTCGGGGGTGTTCTTTTTATTTTTTTTGGTAATATACCTCGATGTGCCTGGCATTCCGCTAGCTTTATGCTCGGTACATTCCAAAATTACCTGTATTCGATTGCCTCTTTTCCTTGCCATTGTGTTTAATTATTAAAAATTACGCCTTTGCTGTTGAAAGGGCTGGTTTCCTAACCTTTTTTTCAGTGTAAAAGCCTTTTTCCTTGGCTTCTTTCAGG
>DATHOL010000219.1:0-9464 GCA_035484895.1 Bacteroidia bacterium
AGAAAACCGTTAAAACAGAATAAGAAATATAACATTCAAAAAAGAAGGGCTGTATCTTTTGAGACAGCCCTTCTTTTTTTTCAGCGGAGAGAGAGGGATTCGAACCCCCGGAACCCGTAAAGGTTCAACGGTTTTCAAGACCGCCGCATTAGACCGCTCTGCCATCTCTCCTGTATCAAAGCTATCAGCCATTAGCTGATAGCTATTAGCCAAAAACTACCAGATAACTGCTCTTGAAGCACTATCCCTGTACATTCCATCGCCTTGTTTTACGTTAAATGCTGCGTAAAACTCTTTCATATCGGATGGAGGGCCTGAAGCTCTGAACATGTTCGGTGAGTGCGGGTCGGTTTGCACTTGCAATTTGATTCTCTGAGGACGGTTATTGCCTCTCCAAACTTGTTCCCATGAGATGAACAATCTTTGCTCCGGTGTGAAACCGTCTTTTATTGGTTCAGGGTGTTTCTTCATTTCATTTTGCAATGCATAATAAGCAATAGTCAATCCGCCTAAATCGGCAGTGTTTTCGCCAATGGTAAGGTGTCCTTGAACGTGAACGGAATCGATTACATAATTGTCGAACTGATTGATAAGAGTAGCCAAACGCGCGTGGTAATTAGCAGAGTCCTTAGGTGTCCACCATTTGTGCATGTTGCCTTCAGCATCATATTCACAACCCTGATCATCGAAACCGTGGGTCATTTCATGGCCGATAACGCCACCCATTCCGCCATAGTTCATAGCTACGTCTCTGTTAGCATCGAAAAATGGCAATTGCATAATTGCAGCAGGGAATACGATTTCGTTTGCCGTTGGGTTGTAGTATGCATTTACAGTTTGAGGAGACATTCCCCATTCGGTTTTGTCAACCGGTTTGCCATATTTGTTAATGTCGTAGTTGAACTCAAATTCGTTTGCACGGAATGAGTTTAATACCCATGCATCTCTCTTAATTTCCAATGCGGAATAATCTTTCCACTTGTCAGGATAGCAAAGTTTAAGGGTAACCTTATCCAATTTAGCAATGGCTGCACGGCGGGTTGCTGTATCCATCCACGAAGCATTATTTAAACGCTCTCTGTAAGCGGCAATAATATTATTAACCATGTCATATACTTTTTGCTTGGCTTCAGGGCTGAAGTAATTCTTAACATATAACTGGCCGAGTAATTCGCCCAATGCTCCGCTGGTAGATTCTACCGCACGTTTCCATAATGGGCGCATAACTTTTGCACCGGAAAGTGTTTTTCCATAGAAATCGAAGTTTATTCCCGCGATAGTGTCGCCCAATTTGCCTGCTTGTCCGGCAAGAAGGTGGAACTTCAAATAGGTTTTCCAATCATCCAGTGAGAATGCCTTGGTAACAGAATCCAAATTTGTAAAGAATTTAGGCTGGCCCACAATTACGGTATCTACCTTATGTAATCCATAAATATCCATACAGGTCTTCATGTCAATAGAAGGCATACCTTCCAGGAATTTTGCATAGGTCATCTTATTATACGTAGCATGCACATCTCTTTCCTCGATTGGTGTCATAGCTCCACTTGCCATAGCGGTTTCAATTGCCAGAATTTTATTAGCATTAGCTTTAGCTACATCTTCGCTCTGATGCATTTGCATGAACATTTTAGCGGCAAAACCTAAAAACGCTTCTCTGATAGGTTGGAAGTTCGGATCAAAATAATAGTTCTTGTTAGGAAGCGATAAACCAGATTGGCCAAATTGAACTGCTTCTTTTGTGCTTATTTTATCATCCGGGCCAACACCCATTCCAAACATAGCACTTACACCCATTTTATGCAAGTTGGCAGTTTCTGTCCAAAAAGCACTCATTGTATTGATGCCATCAATCTTTTTAAACTCATCCATTAATGGTGCAATTCCCGCCTGGGTCATACCTACTGAATCAGTAGCGCATCCAAAGTAATCGCCCAGTTTTTGCTCTAAACTGCCGGCTTGTCCTTTTTGAGCCGCAGCATTTGTCAATAAGTGGCGTAAGCGGGTTACGGTAGAATCCCTTAAAATAAGGAAACTCCCCCAGGAACTTTCAGATGCAGGAACCGGGTTGTTTTTCAACCAGCTTCCATTTACATATTCGTAAAAATCTTGTTGCGGTTTTACCGTTGTATCAAAGTTTGCTTTGTTAATACCGGTAGGTAAATTATCCGGCTGCTTGCAAGATGAAAAGGCGAAGGCGATAACCAATATCATACTGGTTAAAATGCCAAAAAGAGATAGTTTTTTCATGGTTTTATAGATAGTTTTTAATTACGGGGGCGCAAAGATAAAAAAATTAACAGATATTCATAAGTCTTATGTCAAAACGAGGCTATGGTAGTCTATACTTTTCAAAAAGGCTTTAATAATGTAGGTCGGGCTCCGACCTCCGACTACCAGATAACAGCCCTTAAACTGTCGGGCCTGTACATGCCATCGCCGGGTTTTACATTAAATGCGGTGTAAAACTCTTTAAAATCGGAAGGAGGCCCGTCTGCCCTGAACTGGCCGGGAGAATGAGGGTCATTCTGTACCTGCGATTTAACGGATTCCGGACGGTCATTACTTCTCCAAACTTGTGCAAATGAGATGAAAAACCGTTGTTCAGGAGTGAATCCGTCTTTTACTTCTTCCGGATGTTCCTTCATTTCATTTTGCAACGCATAATAAGCTATGGTAATGCCACCTAAATCGGCTGTGTTTTCCCCGATAGTTAATGCACCTTGTACATGAACGGAATCAATAACATAGTTATCGAATTGCCTGATTAATACCCCCAAGTGTTTAAAGTAGTTTACCGAATCTTTCGTGGTCCACCATTTAACCATATTGCCGCTGGCATCGTATTGCGAGCCCTGGTCATCAAAGCCATGTGTCATTTCGTGGCCTATTACAGCGCCAATGGCGCCATAGTTCATGGCAATATCCCTGTTAGGGTCAAAAAATGGCATTTGTAATATGGCTGCAGGGAACACTATTTCATTATTGGTAGGGTTATAGTATGCGTTTACGGTTTGTGGAGACATACCCCATTCGGTTTTGTCTACCGGTTTGCCATACTTGCTGATGTCATAAGCAACTTCAAACTCATTCACACGAATAGCATTAAGCACCCATGCATCTCTCTTTAAATCGAGTTTAGTGTAATCTCTCCACTTATCAGGATAGCAAAGCTTCAGGGTTACTTTATCCAATTTGTCAATAGCTGCCTTTTTAGTAACCGGATCCATCCAGTCGAGGGTATTGATACGTTCTTTATATGCTGCAATAAGGTGTTGAACAATGTCATATACTTTTTGCTT
The DNA here is from genome assembly GCA_035484895.1 of Bacteroidia bacterium. Lineage (GTDB taxonomy): Bacteria > Bacteroidota > Bacteroidia > JABEUT01 > JABEUT01 > JABEUT01. Next base: position 3,303 of record DATHOL010000219.1, read on the forward strand.
GGCTTCCGGGCTGAAATATTTCTTTACATATAATTGTCCTAATAACTCGCCTAAAGCGCCACTGGTGTTTCCTACTACTCTTTTCCACAGTGGTTGAATATGGTCGGCACCGCCAAAAGTTTTATTCCAGAAGTTGAAACTTATCATAGTAAGCGTATCGCCCAGTTTGCTGGCAAAGTGGCTAACCAAATGATATTTTAAATATACTTTCCAGTCATCTATAGGGGTTGCTTTAATAACCGCTTCCAGGTTTGGGAAAAAGTTAGGCATGTTTACAATAACTGTATCAATGTTACTTAACCCAACACTGTCGAAGCATGTTTTCCATTCCACCGAAGGGGCTGTAGCAATAAATTTTGCATAGGTCATTTTGTTATAAGTAGCATGCACATCTCTTTCTTCAATAGGCGTCATGGCGCCATTTGCAAGGGACGTTTCAATTTTCATTACGCGTTGTGCGTCATTAGCGGCCTGTTCTCCGCTTTCGTGCATCTGCATGAAAATATTTTTTACAAAATCAAGGTATTTGGCACGGATGGTTGCCATCGATTTAGTAGTATCTACATAGTAATGCTTGTTAGGCAATGACATACCACCCTGGCCAAATGTCAGGGCTTCTTTGGTAGATATTTTCTGGTCGGGCTCCACATCATAGGAGAACATAACATCAGGGCCCATCTTCATCAGCCTGGCAGTTTCACTCCAGAAGGAATGCATATCCTTTATAGCATCAATTTTAGCCAATTCCTCATCTAAAGGATGTATTCCCAGTTTGGTTGCATTAACGGAGTCCATAGCAACACTATAATAATCGCCCAGTTTTTGTTCTAATGTACCTTGTTGTGCTTTTTGTGAAGAGGCATCCTGTAAAAGGGCTTTGAGTTGGTCCAAAACACTGTAATACAAAATATCGAAGCTGCCCCATGATGATTGGTCGGCAGGGATTGGATTATTCTTCAACCATGAACCATTTACATATTTGTAAAAATCCTGTTGCGGTTTAACTGTGGTATCAAAGTTTGCCTTTGTAATCAATGTCGGAAGCTTATCCGCACTGTTGCTGCAGGAAGAGTTCATAAGGGCGAACCCGATTGCTATGCAGGAAATGGAAGCAATAGTAGATGTTTTTTTCATGGGAAATTTGTGTTTTGGATGGGTAAAAATAGGAATTATGCTTATGGGGGCTGAAAGCAATATGTTAAATTATGTGAAAACCGCTATAATGAAGAAGTATAGGGCAATTAACCAGGAATTATATGAGTTGCTCAATCTCAAAAACCTCTGCAAGATGAACTTTAAGGCGGCTCTTCACTTCTTCCATATCGGGAATAGTTTTAAGTTCTTTGCTCATGGAAGTAACTGCTTTATCAGTTATTCCGCAGGGTATTATGAGTGAAAAATAATTTAAATCGGGGGTTACGTTAAATGCCAAACCATGCATGGTTACCCAATGGCTGCTACGTACGCCCATAGCACAAATTTTGCGCACCTTGCCGGGATGGTCCACGTCAAGCCATACGCCCGTTGAGCCTTTTAAACGGTCACCTTTTATGCCATATTCGGCAAGTGTACGGATTACAGCTTCTTCCAGGAAACGCATATATTTATGAATGTCGGTAAAGAAATAATCCAAATTAAAGATGGGGTATACTACTAATTGGCCCGGGCCATGATAGGTTATATCTCCCCCACGGTTAATACGGTAATAGGAGATATTCCGTTTCTCCAGTTGTTCCCGGTTAATCAGTAAATTGCTTTCAGCTCCGCTTTTGCCCAGTGTAAATACATGCGGATGTTCGCAAAAAATAAGGTAATTGCCGGTGAATTCCTGTTGTTCGGCAGGTAAATTCCTATTGGCTAATTTCTTGTTTATTACTTCCCGGAAAAGTTTTTCCTGGTAGTCCCAGGCTTCTTTGTAATCAATTAATCCCAGGTCGATGAATTTTACCTTTTTAGTTTGAAGCGTCATATAATCTGCTTCACTCCGGCTCATTTACTTGCCAATTCTGATTTTAAACTGTCAATCACTTTTATATCCATGGCATCTACATTTCTTTTTTCAGAGAGGAACATGGAAACCCAATCGCCTAAATGAATCCAGTACAGTTTCTTTTCAATGGTATTTTCTCCTTTGCTTGGTATTTCAATTATTTCAGCGGCATATTTACCAAATACTTTCCTACAGAAATCCAGGCGTAATTTATTGCGCGGGTTTTCGTCTTTATCAGTGAAAAGTATTACTGCAATTTCAGAATATGGATGGCTCCAACCTACGAGTTCATTATGGTTCATTTCCGGAACAACATGATGCCAGCAGAGTACTTTGGCATTTTCATTGAATTGCTGCCTTAGCCTGATGGCAATACCTTCATGCAAAGCGGTGCAATAAATTACAGGCATTTTGCCAAGCAATCTATCTGCAATCTGATGCGCTTCCTGCATAATAGACTCCTGTGTTTTTTCAAGTATTTCAGCAGCTTCTGCTATAGCAACAGCTTTTTGCGGCGCAATTTTATAATGCGATAATATATGCAGCAGTTGTGTTAAAGAATAACCTAAGCAACTGCGTGGTGGGCTTCCACCGGGAACTACAATAGCATCATTGCCGTCTTTTTTTGCCAACTCCAGTATTGTTCCGCCGGAGGTGATGCAAACAATTTTTGCTTTCTGTTTTTGCGCCAGATGATAACATTCCAGCGTTTCTTCTGTGTTGCCTGAATAGGAGGAGCAAATGACAAGCGTATGTTCATCAATGTAGGAAGGAAGGGTATAACTTTTCAGCACTTCAATTGGAGCGGTGGCTTCGTCAAAAAGGATTTCTTTAGCTATGGTTCCGCCAATGCCTGAGCCACCCAAACCGCAAATAACTACTTTATTTATCGGCGCTTTTAATGCAGATAGCTTTGCATTATTTGCAATTTTTACCGCTTCTTTTAACTGGGCTGGAAACCGCTGTATCAAATCTTTCATCATAGTATGTAGGCATAAATATAGATGCAAAAATAAACTTCCCAACGGAATTAGAGGGGAAAAAGCACTATTTAGCTATAAGAAAGGCGATTAAGCCTGTTTTTTTATCAATTTCTGCAATGCTTCCGCCATTCCGGCATCATCGGGAGAGAGCACGATTTTATCTTTTTTTGCTTTCAGCACTATTAATACCCTGTTTTTTCTGTTCGTAGCATACGCCCTGAAACTTCCCAGCTTGGGGTTTGCAAAAAGCCCATAATATCCAAATAAGCCGGCATCTCCCAGTGCACGGATGGTCCAGTTAAAGTCTTCTTTACCAGGAATGCTTACATTTTCAATTTCTGATAAAGGGATTTCCTTGTCCAGTTTTGAAATAGTTCTTTCGATAATCAATTTGTCGTTCGTTATTTGATAACTCTTAACGCTATACATATAGGTAGGAACAAGAATAATTACGGGCACTATTGTTATAAGCAGCCCCTCATACCAAGGCGTGAGTGAAAGCATGACAGCAATTCCGCCAATAAAGATTAAGAATACAAAACAGGTGATAACTTTTGCAAATGTGTCTAAACTTGCTGTGTAGGTTGTTTTCATAATATGATGAATTTAAAAAAGTGAAATAAGAATTATTTTTGAAAGTATTTCTGCTATAATAAGGGAGGCGATAAAACTCCATATTGCCTTGGTGCCTTTCAAGTTTGTGGATACTGAATAAGCATTATAAAACAACGCAATCATCCATATAATAACAAGAACGGCAACTAATCCGGCAATAATCAGCCCGGCCATGTTTCCCGAACTTAAATTTTGAATATCTGCTAATCTGTTAATATTAATGATGGGCACAAACAGCATATTTATTATTACGGCAATAATTGCCGGGTAGCGTGCGAGGGCTATGGTTCCGGCTATATCTATAAAACGGACGGAAGAGGCGGAGAGGATGCGGCCAAAAATATACATGGGTATTACAAGGCATATCCAATCGATTACAGGTTCTAAAAAATATAAATAAGAAGCGGTTACTCTTCCTTTATGTATATCAATAATTCCGTCCTGGTGTACTTTTCCTGTAAAGGCAAGCACAGCGGTAACCAGCATGGCGCCAATACCTAGTAACAATGCTTTATTTCCGGCAATAAATTTAAACGGGTTAAACAGTCCTGTTTTCATTTGGATGGTTTTTGGGGTTTTTCAGTTTCGTTCAGCCTTGTAATAATATCGTCGAGCATATTACGGACGGTAGGATAGCTTAATTTCATTTTTTCAGCCATCAGCTTAAGGCTGCCGCTGCTTTTTACAAAATCTGTTATAAATTCCCGGTCGGCTGATTCAAGTCTTGCCAATGGGGGTAATTCAAATTCTCCGGTTACTTCTGTTTTGCAATTCCCGCAGGAAAGGCTCTTTACATAGAGCGGAGTAGAACAGGAGGGGCATAAATGGGGCAGTTTTTTTAACATATCGTATCTTTGAGTGCACAAAGATATATATAATTTCAATATTATTTAACTAAAACTTAATATTATTCAAAAATATTTTCTATTTTTGCGTCCTCAACTAAATATTACATTATGAAAAAGCTATTATTTGTTACCGTTATTTTTTCAATCTATTCCTGGAATTCCTTTGCCAAATCGGCAAAAGATACTGCCTGGGTGGAATCTTCTTTGACGCTCGAAACTAAAACAGGGAAATTATTTGGAACATTGTGCACACCTAAAGGCTTCACCAAAGGTCCGGTAGCACTTATTATAGCAGGCTCAGGCCCGACCGATCGGGATTGCAACAGCCCCATGATGAAAACAGATGCTTATAAAATGCTGGCACATAAACTGGCGGATAATGGTATTTCAACATTACGCTATGATAAAAGAGGAATTGCGGAAAGCAAAGCTGCTATTACAAAAGAATCAGGTTTGCATTTCGAAGATTTGGTGGATGATGCCAACGGATGGCTGCAAATGCTGAAAGCAGATACGCGATTTTCAAAGGTTGTTATAATTGGGCATAGCGAAGGTTCGCTTATTGGTATGCTGATTGCTAAATATGGAGCTGATGAATACATATCTGTTTCAGGAGTCGGGGAGAGTGCCGATAAAGTTTTAAAAACACAATTAGCTGTTCAACCCAAATCTGTTCAGGATACGGCATTCCCTATTATTGACAGCCTAGCGGCGGGTAAATTGGTGAAGAATGTGAGTCCGCGTTATTATGCACTCTTCAGGCCAAGCGTGCAACCTTATATGATTTCGTGGTTTAAATATGACCCTGCTGCCGAAATAAAAAAACTCACTATTCCTATTTTAATTTTGCAGGGAACGAATGATGTGCAGGTTAGTGTGGATGATGCTGAAAGATTAAAGGAAGCTAACCCGAAAGCTAAAATGATCTTACTTGATTCAATGAATCATATTTTTAAAATAATTAAAGGAGACCGGACGGAGAATTTAAATTCTTATTCCAATCCTTCTTTGCCGATTGACCCTGAACTTCCTGCTGATATCGGCGATTTTATTTACCAGGATTAAGAGATTTTTTCTTTTTCTTTTTAGGTTTGGGAATTTTCCCGATTCTTTTATCACCTTTTAAAACAAGCTCACAGGCTTTGATAGCAGCTGATTCAAAATCGTCGCTGTCGGCAGGGATCATTTGCCATTCCGTTTCGCGCGAGCCATTATTTAAAACAGAAACAGATGTTAGTGATGGAAATATTTTCTTCAGGCTTTTATGATGTTCGTGGGAAGTGGCAATCCATACCCCATTACAATCGCTATGGGTGTCTTTGTCGCGAAGAATAAAAATAATTTGTTCGCCAACATAGACTCCATAACAACCGAAAAATGGTTTCATGTGCGGCTCCAGCGGAAGCAAATAATCCAATATAAATGGGAATGGAATATTTTTGGAACGGGGCATTTTTAAGGATTCGATTTCTTTTCGATAAACAGGACCACCTTATTAAAATCGGCAGAGGCATTAATCACTTTCCGGAATTCTTCATACATGCTGATAGGGTAACGTATTTCGCGGTAATCTTCATCAATGGTTACCGTTATTTTATTTCCTTCTGTTTTGTAAAACGAATGAAATTCCATATCCCTTTCTCCGCCTGTCATGTGGAATACATCCATATTTACTGCATTTAAATTAGTAATGGTATATCCATCGGGAATTTCAAATTCCAGTTCG
>DATHOL010000220.1:0-5152 GCA_035484895.1 Bacteroidia bacterium
TTCAAAAACAATAATAAAACCTTCCTGTAAAACATTTTCTGCTTCTGTCCTGTCATTGGAATATCGCATGCAAACGGTTAGCATTTTAGGGGCATAACGCTTGTACAGCATTTGTTGAAATGCCTGAATACCACCTAAACACCCCTTAATCAGTTGTTCTTCTGAAATTTCCAAAAAAAGTACTTTTATACTACATAGATGAATTAGCGAACAAAAGGTTGGGTTATTTCCTAAATAACCTGCCTTTTCTTTCAAATGTAGGCATTATTTCCTATCAGGCATTACTTTTTTTGCCCGCCTTCATATGCGACTCAAAAAGCTCCCGGAGTATCTTAGTATCTATATCTGCAATTTTTTTAATGTAAAGGCAGCCTTTATTATTTTCCCTGCTGGTTGAATATTTCCCTAGTTTTTCTACCAGTTCAGTATACTTTTCCGCTTTCTGCCCTGTTAAATAGAGCGCAAAATTTTGTTTGCGCGGAGAAAATCCCATAACAAACCAATCATTTTCTTTCCCGTTAGACAGGGTGTACGTTGAATCGCCCAAACCAATAATAGCGTTTCCCCACATTTTGGGTTCGCTTTTCGTTGCCTTTTTCATCAGTTCGAGTATGGTAAAAGCATCTTTTCGTTTTTCTTCTTCCTTAATAGTATTTAAAAAGGTTTCCGGGCTTGCATTATTTTTTTTTGTTTTCAATTCAGCCATGCTTGTGGTATTATTATAAAACAAAGATAAACACAACCGACTTATACCGGCATAGAATTTAAGCTACAGGTATTATTTAAGCTAAAGTGGGATACGTTAAGGGAGGCTGTCGATGATTTACAACGTTGCTTTAATCCTTACTGCTTACTTTTGCTTGGATAGTTTAAGGCAAGCCATAATTTTATTGTACAACAATTTTTCATCTATCGGCTTGGAGATATAATCATTCATTCCAAAAGATTTGGACTTTTCAATATCCACCGTTGTAACGTCAGCCGTAAGGGCAATTATAGGAACCTTCAATTTCATTTTTTTGCGGATATATTCCGTGGCTTCAAATCCATTCATTTCAGGCATTTGTAAATCCATCAAAATAACGTCATATTTATTAACCGGCCCGTAAGCGTCTTTATGAGACAGTTTTTCTATGGCAAATTTCCCGTTACTCACAATATCGAATTCAAATCCGTAGTCAGCCAGTAATATCTTTATTAAAAGCTGATTCAGGGGGATATCTTCCACTACCAGTACCTTTACTTTTTTTAACACAGGCTCCACTTTTGATTCCGTTTCCATTCTGGAAGTTATTTTGGTTTCGGTTTTTTTAAAATCCAGCACAAAGCCAAATGTGGAACCTTCACCAAACTTGCTTTCAACAATGAGGTTACCACCCTGAAGTTCTACAAGGTTTTTAACAATGGCAAGTCCCAAGCCAGAGCCTCCGTAGAGCCTGGAATTTTCATAGGTGGCTTGTCCAAAATTATCAAAAATATTCACTAACTGGTCTTCGTGAATCCCTATTCCGGTATCAATTACGGTAAATTCCAGGGTTACTGTTTTTGAGTTTTCTTTCTGTACCCGGATACACATTCTGACTTTTCCCTGTGCGGTAAATTTCAACGCATTGCCTACCAGGTTTAAAATTATCTGGCGCAACCGCATGGGGTCGCCAATCAATACTTCCGGAATATTTTTATCGTACTCCGGAATCAATTCCAGGTTCTTTTCCTGAACTTTTGTCTTAAATAAATGAAGCGTATCGGAAACGGAGGCCAGTAAATTAAAAGGGGTTTGTTCAAATATCATCTTTCCCGCATCCACCTTGGCCAGGTCGAGTATATCGTTTATTAAAACAATCAGGGCATCGCCCGATGATTTAATAGCTTGTATATATTGCTTTTGCGATTCATCGAGGTTTGTTTTCAGCACCACATTGGTGAACCCTATAATAGCATTCATAGGTGTCCGAATTTCATGACTCATATTCGACAAAAACTGCTGCTTTGCTTTCACCGTATCTGCTGCCAAACGATTTATCCGCTTTAGTTCCGCTTTGTCTAATAGATGTTTGCGTATATCTTTTTCAAGTGGTTCCACCGCCTTGGTCTTTACTTCTGTAACGTCGGTGAATGCAAGTACAATTAACTCTTCGTTTTGACTTTTCTGAATAATACGGTGAGCATTAAGAATCATTATTTTATGTCCTATTACCGGGAACGTGTGTTCCACTTCAAAATCGTGAAACCGCCCATTTTTCGGTATAATGTCATCAAGCAATTCGCGCAGGCGCGGAATATTCCATTGGTTGTTGCCCAGCTTATACAAGGATATTCCTATACTTTCCTCTTCAATTATATGAAATAACTTACAAAAAGATTTGTTGGCGGATTTAATGCGTATGTCTTTGTCAAGAATAAGCATAGGTTCGTGAACCGTGGCAAGAATAGCTTCAGAATAATTATATAATTCCTCCACTTGCTGTATGCGCGCATGTAACTCCTGGTTGCTGGTAATAAGTTCTTCGTTAGTAGATTCAATTTCTTCCTTCGATGTTTCCAGCTCTTCATTCAAACTCTGCATCTCTTCATTGCTCGAAACAATTTCCTCGTTGGCGCTCTGCAATTCTTCGTTAGCCGCTTCCTGGTCATCGGTAATGGCACCCATATCCGTGCGTGCAGCCGCCAGTTCTTCTTCCAGTTTCCTTATCTTTCTATCCTTCGCAAGAGAATTGTTTTTTCCTCCTTTGTTCCCTTGTTCCGGCATTTCCGATTGCTGTTGCTCGGTAAAAACTACAAGCAGCAAAGGCTCTCCGGTTCCTATTGCAAGGGGAGACACTTCCAGGTTAACGATTCGTGTTTTGGAATCAACTTTTATTTCAATACCTGTTTTACTTACAGTCTTTTTTGTTTTAATCGCATTATGAATGGCATTCCGGAGCTCAAAAGCAATTTCTATATGAGCCATTTTTAAAATATTAAAACTGGCCTTGCCCGACGGGTGTTTCAGGTATAGCCCCGTTGAGCCGCGGAACTCCAGTACCTCCATATCGCGGCTGATTACCACACTGGCGGGCATATAACGGGAAAGTAAAACAGCATCAACCTGGCTGCCCAGGTTATTGGTGGTTTCAGCAGCCTTTTTTTGAGGTTGAGCGGCGGCGCTGTCTCTGCCTGAAATATTTGCGGCTGCCTGCCGGACAGGGAGTTTTGAAAAGCGGGATGTTAAATCAGGTATCCGGAAGGTTGAACTTTTTTTACGCGAATAAATTTTTAATTTTTTATTAAGCGGTGAAAAAAGCTGCGTGGATGCTCCAATGGTTTCTGATTTGCCAAGTATAAGACACCCGTCATCATTCAGGGAATAGTGAAAGGTTTCAATAATTTTTTTCTGGGCGGGGGCGTCCATGTATATAAGCAGGTTGCGGCAACTGATAAAATCCATACGCGAAAATGGAGGGTCGCGCAAAATATTATGCTGCGCAAATACGCATACATTCCGCAGCAATTTAGAGATGCGGTACTTGTCTTTTGATTTCACAAAAAAACGCTGAATGCGTTTTGCTGAAACATTTTTAAGCTGGGACATTGAATACTCTCCATTGCGGGCTTCCGTAATAGCTTCTGCGCTAAGGTCCGAGGCAAAAACCTGGAAAGGAATATCATTAGTTTTATGGTCCAGTATTTCCAGCAGCATCATGGCAATTGAATACACTTCTTCGCCTGTGGCGCAGGCCACCACCCATATTCGTATGGTTTCGCCCTGTGCTTTGCGTTTAAGCAATTGGGGCAGCAGGGTCATTTTTAAATACTGGAACGCATCAGTATCCCTGAAAAAATCGGTAACATTAATGAGCAAATCCCGGTATAGCATTTCCACCTCATTGCTTTTTTGCGTGAGAAAAACCGTATATTCTTTTAATGTTTTAATTTTATGTATCAACATCCTGCGGAGTATCCTCCGCTTAATGGTGTTCATTTTATAGTGGCTGAAATCAACGCTCTTTTTCTTAACCAGAAACTGGAGGATGTTTTTTAAATTCGGGTCGCTGTTTTCAATTTCATCTTCCGGTGGAGGCAGCTTTGCCGCTTTCCGTTTCAACAAAGGATGCTTGCTCATCCATACCAGTTCTTTGGCAATTTCTTTGGGCGATAAAATAAAATCGACCGCTCCGGCAGCAATAGCCGATTGGGGCATGCTTGCAAACTTCGCGGAATCATCCTGTGCAAAGGTTATTCCTCCGGCTTCCTTTATTTCCATTAAGCCTCGTGTGCCATCGCTGGCAGCACCTGATAAAACAATACCGATTACATTTTCCTTATGCGTTTCAGCCAACGAAGAAAAAAGAACATCAATGGAGAGGTTGGAACTTTTATTTTTAGGACGGGGAATTAAACCGATGTGTCCGTCTCTCACCTCTATATCTCTATTGTAAGGTATTACATATACATTATTGGGCACCATCTTCTCCATGCCTTCAATATTCTGCACTTTCATTTTCGTTATCTTCGATAAAAGAGCAACAAGGATGCTTTCGTGGTTGGGGCTTAGATGTTGTACATAAATATAGGCCATTCCCGTATTTGGGGAAAGATTTTGTAAAAGTTGTGTTACTGCTTCCAGCCCGCCTGCGGAAGCGCCAATGGCAACCACGGGAAAAGGATGCCGCTCATCCGAAGCTTTTTCCGGCATAGAAGATGGACTCTTCGTTTTTGTAAAGGTGAGTCCCTTTTTGAGAATAATTTTATTTGCCGATGAAGTCGCTTTCATTTGAACGAGTATTTTTTTTGCAAAATTGTATTAAATACAAAATCTGCTTTTCCTTATATGCGAATATACTCCTTAATACCAATATAACGGCTAACAGATAGTTGCTAAAGCCATTAAATGCTACGTTTAATGATTCGATGTGTGAAGTATATAAGCTATTCCCCGAAGTCTGTAACACTTGTTATGCATTTAGTGTACCTTAGCCACGTGAAAATCAATTCTCTGTTAAATCCACTTTTCGTGGTTCTGAATATTCCCGTTTAATTAATTAAATATAAATGAAAAACGAACAACCCGATTCTAAAGTTCTTAAAAGCCAATATGTACCTACTTCCGAATTTTTTAGCCAAATCATAGATAGCTTGCAGGACTATTCCATTTTTACGGTTGACAAAGAAT
>DATHOL010000221.1:0-7957 GCA_035484895.1 Bacteroidia bacterium
CATTATCGTTTGTAAGCATTTCCCGTAACCCCTTAAGAGCAGCTTTGTATGCAGGTATTATTTTATTGGTTAATTCTTTTTTTGCACGATCAATCTGGCTTGCAAGAGTAGTAGAAGTATCTGGATTTTCCTTTGCTACAATGGTTACTGCGTTAGTTATTGCTTCATTCGTAATAAGGTATTTCATCATTCCCGTATCATGTTGGGCAAAACTGTTTAAAAATGATTTTGCAAGTTCCTCTTCCGTATCAAATACCACAAATGCCGCTTTGGCGGTTACCTTTTGAGAATCGGTGCTTTTGTTACTGTTGCAACAAATAATAAGGCTGAGGCTTGATAGCAGGATAATATTTCTTATAACATTCATAAAATGTAAATTGAATGACAAAAGTAGGTTTCCTCAATCGTTGGATATTAAATACCTATTAAAGTTTAAAGTAAGATTCGGAAATGAATATTATTCCCAGGGGTGATATTATTTTATTTCCTGGCAAAGTTCCACAAGTACACCATTCGCACTTTTTGGATGGATAAAGCATATTAGTTTATTATCTGCGCCACGCTTGGGTATATCGGATAGTAAAGTAAATCCGAGATTTTTCAGGTTTTCCATTTCTAATAGTATATCATCCACTTCAAAAGCAATGTGATGAATGCCTTCTCCTTTCTTTTCAATAAATTTTGAAATTGCGCTATCAGCCGATTTGGCTTCTAGCAGTTCCACCTTGTTTTCGCCTGTTTTAAAGAAAGAAGTAACAACCATTTCCGACTCTACTTCCTCGCTTTTATAAGGCGCAATGCCCAATAGTTTGGTGTAAATTTCATTAGCTGTTTCAATGCTTTTGACAGCAATACCTATATGTTCAATTCTTTTAATCATGCTTTAATAAGTGGAGATTGGCAGACAAAAATCGCTATTTTTTGCTTGTTTATTCAAAAACTTTCTACATTTGCGAATTCAATGTCACCTAAAAAAGGATATCCGGTATATATTCGAGCAGTAGCATTTATAATGCTTATAGCTATGTTTCATTACATGGCAGGTTACCGTTTAATGTATTCTTTAGGCATTCTTTATTCAAAGGAACAAGCCAAAGAATGCATGGTTGAGAAAAATAATGTTCAAAAACTTACGCTTTCTGCTACCGATTTTAACTCCTTAAAATGGACCGAAGACAATAAAGAGTTTTCTTTCCATAATGAAATGTATGATGTAACAAGCATTCAAAAAACAGGAAATAACTATATTATTACTGTATATACAGATGATAAGGAAACCGGCTGGGTTTCCTCTTTCCATAATTTTGAAAAGGAAATATTTCATCCCGAACAATCCTCTAAAGGAGCTAAATCTGCTGAAGATGTAATGTCTTCTTTCCAAAAGGAGTATACAACCGTTTCCGAATTTAAGATAACTATTTTTGCTATAGAGCTTTCACCGCTCTCGAATGATGCTAAACAGCATCCACAGCAAGTTTCCATTAACATCTGGCATCCGCCTGTCAATTGCTAATCTGTTCCCGACATTAATCGTCGGGATGGATTTTTATTCCTGATTCTGTATTTATTGCAGGATTTGGGGTTCCCGCATTTTTCTATGGATTTTTTCAATAGATACAACTTCTTAACCAAAACCAATCAATTACCATGAAACACTCAAAACTACTCTCATTTGCAATTTTTCTGTTTTGCAGCATTGCAGGATTCGCTCAGAATTCTTTGACCGGAAAAATTACCGATTCTGTCTCTAAAAACAATTTGCCCGGTACCATAATTTACATTCCCGATTTAAAGGTTGCGGCACAAGCAGCCGAAGATGGAAGCTATGCCATCAATAATATTCCAAGTGGAACTTTTGTAGTAGAAGTTCATATTATAGGATATAAGGTAATTTCGGAACCAATTAAAATTGAAGGGGCCATAACCCAAAATTTTGCACTTGTTGAATCAGAATTCCAGGAAGATGAAGTGGTTGTAACAGGTAACTCAAAGGCAAATGAAGCCCAGCATAATCCGCAACCTACTTCAGATGTAACAAATGAATATATCAATCAGCACTCTTCAACCAATGTAATTGATGCAATTGCAACCACCCCCGGTGTTGCAGTAATTAGCGACGGACAGAGTATTGGAAAACCTATTATTCGTGGCTTGGGATATAACCGCGTGCTTACAATAAATGATGGTGTTGAACAGGTTGACCAACCCTGGTTTGATGAATTTGGAATAGAAGCTGACCCTGATGCAGTAGACAGGTATGAAATTTTGAAAGGGCCGGGCTCTCTTGCCTATGGCTCTGATGCTATTTCCGGAGTATTGAACCTTATTCCTGAAGAACCGCTTCCGGCAGGGCATACAGAAGGAAAGGTGTTATTTAATTATCAAACTAATAATGGATTAATTAATAACATGTTTTCGCTTAGAGGTACATCCATGCAGGGTATTTCATGGAGTGTAAGGGTTGATAATATTATGGCGCATGCATATCAGGATCCTTATGACGGATATGTATTGAATTCCCAATTCAGTAATTTTAATGCTGACGGAACCGTAGGAATACATAAGAAATGGGGGTATTCTCAACTTCATGCCAGCTATTTTGAAATGACTACAGGCATTGTAGATGGAACAAGAGATTCAGTGGGTAACCAACTAATGCCTGTATATTATCCGGGAATTGTACCTACAGATCCATTCCCTTTTGCCTATGTTGAACCTAACCAACAAGATGAAAGAAGATATGATCCATTTGTTATTTATCAATTTATACACCACTATAAATTTGTTTGGGATAACAGCATTTCGGTAGGTAAAGGGCAGATAAAAGCAATTGTATCATACCAGAGAAACCAACGCCAGGAAATGAATGATCCAACCCAACCGGATTTACCAATTATCTATTACAACTCGAATGGAGTGACCTATGATGCACGATATGTAGCTCCTCAAATTGGTAATTTTAACTTCTCAGTTGGTGCCAATGGAGTGTATCAAAACTCCCAAAGCCTTGGCTTGGTTCAATTAATACCGAATTATAATTATATGCAGATTGGTGGCTTTGCTATTGCAAGTCAAAAAATCGGGCATCTCAATTTAAGCGGTGGTATTCGTTATGATACCAGGACATTTACCGGGGAAGAACATTGGGTTTCTACAGATACCCTTACACCACAAATACCTGTAGCGCCCAACTCTCCAAACTCATTTGAAGAATTTCATCCGTTTACAACTGTATTCAGTGGTATGTCGGGAAGTATTGGAGCTACCTTTGATTTTACCAAGAATGTATATATGAAAGCCAATATTGCCCGTGGTTGGAGAGCGCCTAATGTAAATGAAGCTGCTGCTGACGGTGTGCATGATGGTACAGTAGTATTTGAAATAGGGGATAACAATATTAAACCCGAAACAAGTCTTGAAGAAGACGTTGCTTTTGGAGTTAATTCCAAAGACGTAAACTTTGAAGTAGATGGATTCGTAAATACCATTTCAAACTTTATTTATGCGAAAGGGTCAGATTCTGTAAGTAATTTGCTTAGCGTAAATGGCACCCTTTTTCCCGATGCGCCGGTGTTTAATTACGTAAATGGGAGCGCCCAACTGGAAGGAGGCGAGCTAAGCTTAGACGTTCATCCTTCAGGGCTGAAATGGTTAGAAGTTAATACTACAGTAAGCTATGTAACCGGTGGACTGACCGGTATCAGCGATTCAACTAAATTTTTACCATTTGTTCCTCCTATGCGTATTACAGGAGATTTAATACTCCACTGCGGCAAAGTTGGCAAGTTTATGAGTGATGCCTATGTAAGGTTTGGTGTTATGAATGTTGCCCAACAAAATGATGTTTATAGGGAGGCAGCCATATATACCGCTTTAGGTACTAATTCTCCTGAATATATAGCCAGTCAAAATGCACAGGCCGGTTATACATTGTTCAATGCAGGATTAGGAGGCCATGTTTTGAAACAGAACGGAAAGGAGTTTTGTGAAATATATGTAATATGTAATAATCTTCTCAATACAGGTTACATGGATTACATGAGCAGGTTTAAATACGATCCTGTAAATCCATTAACCAACAGGGTAGGTGTATTCAATATGGGTAGAAATTTAAGCGTAAAGCTTATAATCCCAATCAGTCTTAGAAGTGGTTCTTGATGCTAGAAGTGTGTGTTAATAAATGTTAGGAACCCTGCTGGTAACAGGGTTCCATTTTTCTCAAAGATGTGGCGCATGATGATAGAAAGGTAATTGGTATGTTGAGGCTCCGCTGGTAACGGGGCCTCTTTTTTCTAAAGGTCAGTTGTTTTATGAAAAAAATTATATATTTGTAATTGTAAATAAAAAGTATCAGCGAGTAACGTGCTAAAATGTCAGTAAAATTAAGGTTTCCGGTATATGTTCGTGTAATGGCAATCGTGTTGCTTATTGCCATGTTTCATTACGTGGCCGGTTACCGTTTAATGTATTCTTTAGGAATTCTTTATTCAAAAGAAGAAGCTAAAGAATGCATGGTTCAAAAAAGCAGCAATATTCAAAAGCTAACTTTAAGTACAGCCGAATACAATTCCTTAAAATGGAGTGAAGCCAATAAGGAGTTTTCTTATAGCAATGAAATGTATGATGTGGTAGGCATCCAAAAATCGGGTGTCAATTATATTATAACAGTTTATGCGGATAATGATGAAATGGAATGGCTCACTGCTTTTCATGATTTAGAAAAGGAAATATTTCATCCGGACCAAAACTCGAAAGGAGCTAAATCTGCTGAAGATGTAATGTCATCTTTCCAAAAAGAATGTACTACTGTATCTGAATTCAAAATAAATACTTTTGCTACGGGGCTGTTTCAGCCCACCTATGCTGTTAAACAGCATTCTCAGCAAGTTTTCGGAAATATCTGGCATCCGCCACTGCCGGCGTAATCTATTTGGTATAACCGAATAGATTACGCCGGCAATTAATAAATGCCGAAGCGCATGTTTATTTCCATTGATTTTTTTCAATAATTACTTGCTTTCCTAACCCCTGTTTGCAATTTTTTGCAAATTGTTTTATATGTATAATAGCTTATTAAATAATAAACCTATGAAGTGTGGTAGTTCGCTAACTACAGGGAACTCCTATATGAGCGGGAATACAAGCAATATTGCAATTAATTCATTAGATAGTAAAGAGGTACATGATGATAGAAGCGAGTTTGGTATGTTAGAAACCCTGCTGGTAACAGGGCTTCATTTAAGTGTTTCGGTGCGGTACATGATGATAGAAATGAAAATTGGTATGTTAGAAAGCCCCGCTGGTAACGGGGCTTCTTTTTAAAAAAGAAGCCAATTTTTAAAGAATAAAAATAGTAAATAATAGTATATGCAAAACAAAATGTTTTGAATTAATATAAACCTTGCATAAATCCTTTATAAAATAAAATAACAATACTCTAAAATTCCTGTTATGAAATCAAACAATTTTCTCCGCATTCTTACTACTGTTATATTTGCTACAAGCATCTCTTTTAATCAATCCTACGGTCAACTGTCTTGCGGAACCGATATAATGACACAACAGTTGCTTAAGCTGCATCCTGAATTGCTGGAAAAATATAACCAGTACGAAACATACACCAAAAACTATGTTAATAATTACATGACTCAAAAGTTGGCTGGAAAAAAGAAAGCTGCTTCTTCGCCCACTAAATTTATTGTCCCTATAGTGTTTCATATCCTTCATGAAAACGGCCCTGAAAATATTTCAGATGCTCAGATTTTGGATGAAATGCGAATTTTGAATGAAGATTGGGGGCATACAAACCCCGACACAAATGATGCAATTACTGCCCATTTTAGAGCAATAGAAGGAAATAACCAGGTAGAATTTCGCCTGGCGCAAATTGATCCAAAGGGAAATTGCACCAACGGAATAGATCGTATTTATACCAACCGTACCGAAGGTGCGGGAGATTTATCTAAGTTGAATCAATGGCCTCCGTCAAAATATGTGAATGTGTGGGTTTGTAAATCAATTGGGCTTGCCGGGGCTGCTGGATATGCATATTTCCCCTGGGAAGTTGACGGATATGAATCACCAAATGACGGAGTTCTTATAATAAATAGTTATATCGGCAGCATTGGCACCTCATCTCCTTTAACATCGAGAGCCTTGACGCATGAAATAGGCCATGTAATGAATTTGGAACACCCATGGGGATTTACCAATGATCCGGGGGTAGCCTGTGGCGATGATAATGTAGATGATACTCCCGAAACCAAAGGATGGAAAACATGCCCTGGTACCAGCCCTGCAGACAGCACTAAAGCTAAAATATGTGATACTGTAAAGAAAAGCCCCTTATACGTAGTTACGGAAAACTACCAAAATTTTATGGACTATTCATATTGCTCGATGATGTTTACAGAAGGCCAACAGGCAAGGATTTGGGCTGCCTTAAACAGTACAGCAGCCGGCCGGAATAATTTATGGGATACTGCCAACCTTATTGCTACCGGAGTATATACTCCTCCGGTAGCTGAATGCGTTCCTATGGCTGATTTTTATAGCAACGTATGCATGGTTTGCCAGGGTACAAATGTTGATTTTTATGACAATTCTGGGAATGCAACTCCTGCCAGTTGGCTTTGGACTTTTACCGGAACATCCGTTAATAATTTAACCCAGCGTAACCCCATTGTATCTTTTGACAGCATATGGCGTCAATCTGTTACATTAACTGTTTCCAATAGTGCTGGACAAAATGCTCAAACAAAAAGCGGGTATATATATGTTAGCCCATTATGGTCCAGTTATTATGGAACCTATTCGGAGGGCTTTGAAAACCCTACAGAAATTGCAAACGATTGGGTAATTCTTAATCAATATAATAATAGCACATCTTGGCATTATACCAATAGTGCTTCATCTATAGGTAGCGGTTCCCTTGAGCTAAATGCATTTTCTCCCATTATCTATTTAAATAATACATATCCTCCTGAAATAGGCTATATTGGCGCAGGTGCTTTTGACGTGGACGATGCAATAACCCCCTCCATTAATTTGGAAACCGCCAGCGCCATGACATTAAGTTTCGATTATTCATGCGCGACAAGGGCTACCAGCGTTGCAGACCTTACTGAAACGCTTGAAATTGACTATTCCCTTACATGTGGCGCTAAATGGATACCTATCAAAACCATATCGGGAGCTACATTAACAAATGCAGGTGATTTTCAAGCATACTATACGCCTGCATCTGCTGCAGATTGGCAACATATGGCTATTACTTTAAGTTCGATAATGAATGATAAACCTAATGTACGTTTCAGGTTCAGATACACAAGTGGCACTTATAGCAACAACCTCTATATTGATAATGTAAATTTAACAGGGACTGTAGGTGTTGAAACTGTTTCCAATGAAAATTATCAGTTTGTTGTATATCCTAACCCAATGTCAAATGCTGCAACTGTTTCTTACTATTTGCCCAACGAACAATTAGTAAATATTGGATTATTTGATGTTACCGGCCGTGAAATAACTGAACTTTCAAATAGTAATCAGGTTGCAGGCCATCACACATTTAACCTGAACAATGAAAATCTGTCTAATGGAATTTATTTCATTAAATTGGTTTCAGGTAATTCTAAGTCTGTAACCCAAAAGTTAATAGTTATCAAATAATTGTTTTGTGTTAAGTTAGTGAATCGGAAGGGAGTCATTTGACTCCCTCTTTTGTTTTCGGTAATTACCATACTATAGTAGTTGCCTTTTATCCGTATTTAATTATTTTTGCCAATATTGCACTATGGCAAAAAGTTTTTTCATCGTATTTTTTGTTTGGTTTATTGCCGGAAATAGTTCCGCACAGCAATATCCGATATTTACACATGCAGATTCATTGCGGGGTAAACTTACCCCTGAACGTACCTGTTACGATGTTTATTTTTACGACCTGCACCTTAAAATT
>DATHOL010000222.1:0-10153 GCA_035484895.1 Bacteroidia bacterium
TGCGGGTATTGGAAGCGTGAGGGATAGAAGCGGAAAGCCCGCAGCCAAAGCGAGGACTTGCAGCGTATAGCCCGACGGCTTGGGTATCAGCCGACACGCCCAAAATAAGACCTCACCCTACCCTCTCCTACAAGGAGAGGGTAACAGCCAAAACAACCATATCCCCCTGATAATCTATACATAATAGGGTAATTGCCCGAAATTTCTTATATTAGTACCCAACATTTGCCTCATAGCGTTCGTTTATATTGACAAACGGCAAGCTATAGGGTATAAAAATACATGAAGGTTGAGACTGAGATAATAACTGCCTGCATTCAAAAGGACGCAAGGGCTGAGTATGAACTTTACCGTTTGTCTTACAGTTACCTTATGTCTATATGCCTCAGATATTCGAACGACCGCGAGGAAGCAAGAGAGATGCTGAATCTCGGTTTTTTTAAAATATTAACGAACCTTAAAAAGTACCAGTTGGAAACATCGTTCAAGGCATGGGTGAATAAAGTGATGGTGAACACCCTGATAGATGAATACCGCAAAAAGAAAGTGCAAAAAGAACATGTACAATATGTGGAAGACTACGACCAGATTGAAGAGGATACGGAAGTAAACAGTGCATTGGTAAAAATGGATGTGGAACAAATACATGCGTTGATAGTGAAACTCCCCCCGGTGAGCCAAAAGGTATTTAACATGTATGCCATTGACGGATTTTCGCATAAGGAAATTGCGGGCATGCTGGGCATTACGGAAGGCACGTCAAGATGGCATTTAAATGCATCGCGGCAGAAATTACAGGAAATGATTTTACGGATTAACCCGAACTTATATAAACTAGTAGCAGGATGAGCAACGACAACAATTTAAACGATATTATTAAATCCAAGTTCAGCCCCGAGCACTCGGGCGAACATCCTTTTGATGAAGCCAACTGGAAAAGCATGCGGACGATGATTGATGCATCGAGAGCGAAAAAGAAACGCACGTTATTTCTTATCGGTTCATTGGCTTTATTGCTTTGTGCTGCCGGCACTGCCGCTATTTACGAATGGAAAAGCGAAGGAGCAAAATCAACAAGTACTTCCAATATTGTAAAAACAAATACCAATTCGCCATCTACTGCAACTACTACTAATTCTACAATAAATTCAACCTCACGGGCTATAAACCCTTCCCCTGCAATTTCAAGTAACAATTCAACAGCCAACGTAACGAATGGTGCGCCTGTAGCGACGAATCAATCATCGGCAAATGTAAATATGGCAGTAGCTGCGGTTAATAATTCTTCTTCACAAAAAGCAGACAAAAACAAGAAGCACCGCACAAAAGCAGCTAATCAAACAATAGCTGACAACAATGCACAAATAGCTGCCGATAGAAAAATGCGCGACGCCATAGCAAGTGAGCCCAAGGCAGAGAATACCATTTCGGGTAAAGAATCATCTGTTACTCCGCTTACACAGGCGCAATTACCTGTAAATTCCACACCGCCCATAGTACCCAAAACACCTGCGCCTCCTGTTGCTAAAGTAAATACCAAAGCGCCGGATACAGCTACTAGTTTGCCACAGCGCTTTTCCGATGAGCCACGGATTTATAATGGTAAAAAACAAATGATTTCCATTGATGCAGGCGCCTACTTTAGCGGCGGGTGGGCTACAAGCCCTACTACTACGGAAGGTTCAGGTTTCAACTATGTAGTTGGAGTTGGCTATGCACATTATCTGAAGTCTAAAATATTCATTAAAACAGGTATTCAATTCAGCGATTTTGGGCATCTGAGCTCTTATTCATATAACTATCAAAGTACTTCGGCTCAAAATCCTAATTTGATTAACGATTCTGCCATTACCACCAAACGTTTGTATTACCTAAGCATTCCCGTACAGTTTGAAAAATTTATCGGGCACAAAAGCAGTTTAGGATTGGGTGGAAGCGTATCCTATTTATTAACCAGCACAGCATCGGCAACCACATACCAGCAACTGGATAATAATCCTCCTGTGAATTATCAGAGCTATTCGCAAAACATACATTTGAATGGCTATAATACATGGACCGCTTCGGCTTATGGGTTATACCGATACACTTTCAACCGCCATTTTTCTGCTTATGTTATGTTTTACTTTATGACACCGGTAGAAAACAAAGCATTTTTCGGAGAGCATTTATACCTGGATAATTTGGGCACTAAGTTTTTACTTTCCTATACCCTGTAATTTATCATATTCCGGTTAAACCTTTTACTTTAAAATAGTCTATCTGATGAAACTGAATTCATGCGGCTTCCTCAAAGGGGTTTGAGGTAGTTTTCATAGGTATCGTTGCAAGACGAAAAGCCGGTGAATACAGACAGTCCCTCTGCATTTATTTGCAGAGGGATTATTTTTTGCGAAGTCACCCAACGTTTTCCCAACGACATCCGTTTCTATTCTTGAAACAGCTTTCTTAATTGAATTAGAGGTTAGTAAAAAAGGCTGTTTTTTCCATAGAGCTCCAATCGAAATAGGAGTGTTCCGATTGGTTAAAGAGGGTCCCTCCGGCTAACTGCTGCCGGAGGGCTTTTTTATTTGTTTTACCGGAAAGGAATTTCGGCTCTGTCTGTTTTACCTATCTTTGCAGCGCTAAAGCCTATTTTCTATGCTCTTCTTAAAAAAATGTTTCCTTTTTTTATTCCTCAGCCTCTTTGCAACTCCTATAATGTATGCACAATTAGGCCAGAAAAAGTCCGGCAGACCCTCGGGTGGATTCAATAATAAAAAGTCCGGTGGATTCAATAACTCTTTTGGCAAAAAAGGGGCAACGGGCATGGGTTCGCATTCCTCATCGGGAAGTTCCAAGTCAATGTACAGTTCCAACGCTTCCTCCAAAAATAAAAAATCGGCGTATAGCAGTAATTACTCCAATACATCTTCCAAAAGCAGTTATAGTTCGAACTATGCAGGCACTTCAGGTAGCGGATCAGGCGCACCGGCCGGCCATGCCGGCGCCGGTACAGGAAAGTCAAAAAACGGCAAATCAGCAAAAAGCAATGCCGGGCTTTCATACCCCGGTATTCATAATAAGAAGGGTGATTTGGGTAAAAAGAAAGGAACAGGAAGTTCAGGCGGGACAACTAAAAATTAAAACAACCTGTTCTCCAATTCGGGATATTTTACTTCATCTTCTATTCCAGCGTAATTCGTGTCCATATTCTTGCGCGATATAGTTTTTGAAATAGTGTGATAACCCAACCATTCATCAGGGGCAGGTGTCATCAAACTTTTTATTTCATCATTTAAAGCCGAGTTATCCAGCCATTTCTCCCAGCCTGCATCATCAAGCAAAAGAGGCATACGCTTCTTTTTGTTATGAATTAAAGCCATTACTGAATTAGCTTCGGTAGTTACAATGGAAAATGTATTTAAAACTTCTCCCGTCTGTCGGTCGGCCCATGTATCGCTAATGCATCCCATGGTAAACAGTTCGTCCGTTTTCGGGTAAATAAAATAAGGATACTTGATTTTATTCTCTTCCCGCCATTCATAAAAACCGGTTACAGGCAATATGCATCGCTTCCGAATTATGGCATCCCTGAACATTGGCTTTTCAAATATGGTTTCCGATTTGGCATTTAATGCAACATTGGATAATTCCCGCGCTTTAGCTTCATCGGGGCACCAGGAAGGAATCAATCCCCAATAATATAATTGAAATTCATTTTTATGCCCTTGGGCTAAAACCGGCAATTGCGGGTGATCAAATCCTGAAACATGATAGTAGTTGATTTTATCCAGCGCTTCGTCCGCCATAGCCTTGTATTTTTCGCGCAATGCGGCGGCTTTTAACTTATTCTTTATGTTATAGCACATATTTATTCGCCCCTGTTCAATTCGTTCAGTGTTTGCAACAACTCCGATTTAAACTCCATAGCGCTTACCATAGGCATTACGTGGTGAGAATATTCCACCTTCCTTTTTTTGAGTTGCTCCAACTTAATAAGGGATGATTTCAATGCCATTTCGCCAAGTATAGCTGTTACATTGGGGTAATATTTCATCTTTTTCTTAGTAAGCAAACCGAGTTCGGTTAATGCCAATATATCGCGCCGGGCTGTCTTAACGCTTTTTGCGTAAACCCTTGCAATGGCAGGAGTAAGCATAAGCACTTCTTCAAACTTCAATCCGTCCTTTAAATTTAACGGAAAGGCCTGCATAAGTTCTTTTCTACGGGTTGTTACCTTTTCAATAGCATCTTCAGCATTTGTAAGTGTAGTAACTATATAATGCTGCCAGGTAATAATAAACTGTTGAGCCTGCAGGGTTCTTAAAATATCTTCCAGTCCGTCGCAAAACCCCTGTAGTGCATATTCAATAAAACCATTCGGGCTTTCATCTTTCTTTACCAATTCCAACCGGCGTTGATGTTCAGTCCTTGTTTCATAATAAAAAACAGGCAAAATATGGGCTAGCAGATAAGGTATGCCTCCCTCCAGCAAAATGGCTAATTGCAGCAATTGGCTTGTTTGTTTGCCCCCGTTTTCAAGGGGCTGCATCCATTCAAAATATGCATGGGCAAGAATAGCCTTAAGTATTGCTTTTATTTCCGGTTGAGGATGTATGGGCACAATTTCAGAACGGAGCCATTCACAAAAATTACGTAGCCATTCATCCTGCTCATTTGAGTAAGTTATTTCTTTACCGGAGGTTGTCGAATGCATTTTCTTTATAAACTCCGGGGTTATTTCCGAATGCCTTTTTTCTATGACAATATCCCGAAATAAATCCTGTTCGGCACCCGCCATCTTTTTAACCTGGCTCTCTAAAAAACTCTTACCGGCAGATAACGAATTTCCGGCCTGAACTTGTTCCACTTGTTCTATTGAAACTTCGCTCCCCTCCAAAGCCAAAACCGAATATATGCCGATGGCTATTTTAGCCCTTAAAAATTCATTACGGACTGATGGCAGAACGGGAGTATTATGCAAATCCTCCAAATGGGCTGAAAATTTGCCCAATATAAATGCATATTTATGTACACTTACTTCAAAAATTTTAAAACTTATCGATGGTATTAATTTATTCATATACTTGTATATTAATATATTATATACTAAAATATGAGGACATTAATTAGTACATTATAATAGACAAATATAGTGCTATTGAGAATACAAACAACACCTCACAAGCCTGTTTTTAGCCCTAGCAGAAAACAATAACCGGAAGGTTAAAAAACTCAACATCTACAATTCCTATATATTTGCAATGAGTGAAACCCATCCCGAAAAAAAACAAACAGCCTCCGCTACCTTTGCAGGTAAAGCCAAAATCTCCTATGGTGCTTGCAATTCCCATCGCGATTTGCATAATTACGGTTATTTGTTTCAACTACACTTTCGGCAACCAGTTTTTATTTTGGGACGATAACCAGTTTATTCTTAATAATATCCATTTGCGGAGGCTTAGCTGGGAGAACATTAAATTTCTGTTTTCACATGAATTTGGAGCCAACTGGCAGCCCCTTACAATGCTTTCTTATTCATTAAACTATTACTTCTCTAAATACACACCGTTTGGATATTTCTTTACCAACGTGCTGCTGCATGTGGCAAATACAGCATTGGTCTTTTTTGTAATCAGGAATTTAATGGACCAATTCCGGAAAAACGCAAAACCGGAACAATCTTTAATCATCGCAGGAATAACAGCACTCTGGTTTGGCATACATCCCATGCATGTTGAATCGGTCGGCTGGCTGTTTGAACGCAAAGATGTATTGTACACTTTCTTTTACCTGGCAGGGTTACTTACCTACCTGGCATATCTGAATAATAAAAAACTGAAATGGTTGGTCTTGGTATTTGTATTGTTTGTGTGCGCATGCATGTCAAAGCCAATGGCAGTAGTGTTTCCGGCATCGCTTATCTTAATTGATTTCTTATTAAGCCGCAAATTCAACTTCAATGCATGGATTGAAAAAGCTCCATTCTTTATATTATCATTGATTATTGGTGTTCTTACCCTGCATACACAAAAAGAAGCTCACGCTTTCGAGTACACTTTTACGCTTTCGCAACGCTTTTTTATCGCTTCGTACAGCTTCTTCGAATACATTGTAAAATTGCTTTACCCTTTGCATCTTTCGGGTTTCTACCCCTACCCGATGAACCCGGGTGAAAGCCTGCCGGGATACTTTTATTTAAGGCCGGTATTGGTTTTGCTTGTAACAGCACTGCCCTTATATTATACCTTCAAAAACAATAAAACATGGTTCAGGGTATTGGCCTTCGGACTTGGATTTTATTTGGTGAATATTGCGCTGGTACTCCAATTTTTATCGGTAGGTTCTGCCATCATTTCCGACCGGTATTCGTATATGTCTTATATCGGTTTGCTGCTCATTCTTGCCTACTTTATGAATGAATTATTTCAAAAGAATAATGTTCTTATAAAGAATGCAGTTGTTATTGGCGGGCTGGTATTCTCCATCTATCTGGGCTATTTTTGCTATGAGCGTACACAGGCCTGGCACGATACCGAAGCAATGCTGACAGATGTAATAAATCAATATCCCGAAAAGGTTCCGCAGGCATATAAATACCTGGGCGTATTTTACGGTGAAAGCAATCGTCCCGAAGATGCATATAAGTGCTATGATGTGCTGATAAACAAAATGCACCTGCGCGATGCCGATGCTTATTGTAATATGGGTAGCGTGCTCATGTCGCTGAACAATTTAAAAGGGGCTGCACAGTATCTTACCATATCTCTGCAAATAGACAGCAATCAATTTATGTCGTACCGGAATTTGGGCATTATCAATGCGGATACGGGCAATTACCCTGCGGCGTTTTATTATTATAATAAAGCCAAAAGCATCTATCCTTATGATGAGGGCCTATATAATAATATCAGTTTTGCGCATGTGGCTACCAAGCAATATGCCGAAGCCGTAAAAGATTACAACATACTTCTGCAAATGAACCCCGATAATGCCCTGTATTATTTTAACCGGGGTGTGGCAGAATATAGCATGGGTAAAATTAATGATGCAGCAGATGATTTTAGTAAAACCCTCGCGATGCCGGTCATGAAACAAAATGCCTCATATAACCTACCGGGAAATGCAGCCTATAACCTTTCAGTAATTTATAAAGACAGGGGCGATGCCCAAAAGGCGGATGAGTTTGCTAAGGAAGCGCAGCAATTGGGGCACCAATGAGAGTTGAAAGGGAAAAGTTAAAAGGTGAAAGTTAACTACATAAGTAAGATTGTTTCGCAAAGCCCGGCAATGACGTTAGGGTATTGTAAATGACCTTCAGAGCGTCAATACGTCATTGCGAGGAACGAAGCAATCTTACCCGATAAGAAAGATACAAACTTTCTACTTTCTTTCTTTGAACTTGCTGTTTAAAATAATATCCCACAACGTGGAACTTACACCATATCCCCTATCCGGTTGCTGATAGTGGTGTTTCATATGGTTCACTTTTAAGTTGAGCCAGTATTTGCTTTTAAAGCCGTAGTGGTGAATGGCATAGTGGGTCATATCATACACTAAATAACCTGCAACAATACCGGCAAAAAGAGGAGCCACGTATACATTTCCCAATACCGCCCAGAAAATAAAATAGACTATAAATGCCAGCGGTATACTGAGTGAAGGTACCATAACCAACCTATGGGTATCGTTCGGGTAATCGTGATGTACGCCATGAATAATGAAATGTATTCTGCGGCCTAACTCGCCCGGAAGCGGAGTATGAAAAAACCAGCGGTGAAGGACATATTCCATAAGGGTCCATGCAAAAACACCGGCTATAAAAAAGAGGGAGATTGTTAATGCGCCCAAATGCAGCATAAAAATGGAGCGGTAAAGAAAGAAAAGCACAACAGGCACAAACAGATATAGCGGAATGGACCAGTGTATCCGCGACATTTTATCGAGCACAGGGCTTTTAAACATTACTACCGACTCATCCTTATTCGAAACGAAATTCTTTTCCATAATTTAAAATAGCGGGGGCAAAGTTACGAAAAAAGCTAATAGCCCTTAGGTAATAGCTATTAGCTGTTTATTTCAGGTATTGGTTGAAAAAGTCCACATACTCCTCCGTTTTACCATGCTTAAAGAGGGCATGGAAGTTTTTATCGGATATATAGAATGATTGGTAGGAATCCGCCGGAAGAGATTTCAAGAGGTCAGGGTTACTGGTGATATAATTATAATAATCTTTGGCTGCAGAGGCTGTGGTAAATTTGTGAACCACCAGCATTTGCTGATTACTGTTCAGAAAAATATCCTCCATGGTAAACTGGTTCTGGCTATATATTTTTGTGTTCATGTCGCTTATTGCATTCTTTACAATATTCACCTTGTTCGACTGCTTATTATCTATTGCCAGAATATAGAAAAAGGTGGAATCAACATCTTTAGAATATACCACAGGGATAGTGTCAGTTTTTGGGGTAACGGGCGGCAGAATTACTTCTTTCTTTTTATTCAGATAGTCGAGGATAGATTGTGCTACTACCCGCAACGTATCTTTAGGGTATTGGATAACTACTTTTTCCAATGCATTTTTATAGGCTTCAACTCCCTGCATGTGCCCGATGGCTTTTGCTTCCATAAAAGCGAACTTGGACATTTCAGAATTTTTAGGGTACAGCGAATCTACTTGCGCGCAATCGTTTAATACTTCTGCATAGTTTGCAGCTTTGTATGAAGCCAATGTAGCCGAATAAATCCTTAAAATTTCCTGGCGGCTGGCTGCTTGCTGTTCACGGTATTTAGCAGGATCCTTAATCAGCAAAGCATATTCCGTATCGGGATATTTACCCAGGAGGATATTTTTATAGTAATCGGCTCTTTCACTATTGCCCATTTGGGTATACATCAGGTACAAGTCATAATATACTATCAGCTTATATTTATTATCCGGAAAACGGCTCAGCATGGCTTCAAAGTCTTCTTCGCTCTTCCGGTAATTCTTAATATATTCCTTATAAATAAAGCCAACACTATAGTACGCCTCCACCAAGGTATCATTAGAAGCTTTCATTTTAGCATCTGTAAATGGTATATTCTTCAGGTAACTGCCTGCGCTGTATTTATTCTGGCCGGAATCTTTTTTAGCAGTTGCCGATTTTTTAGCCGTATCGCTTGTATTCTCATTTACATTCGCCAGGTTATCCGATATTTTTTTGCTCCGCCTCCAGTTATCTTCAAGCGGACGGTTGCCCCACCTGGTAGTAAATTCCGCAATACCCTGGCTTACCGCACTCGGATTATAAAAGTACCATTTCCCGTTAGAAATGTTGTTAGGCTGGCTGCCCGGGGGTTGGGCCGATTCCGCTGCCACTTTATCCTGTTCCTTTTTCTCTTCTTCCTGTTTCTTTTGAACGGCAATAAGGCTGTCCACATACTGTTGGGCACCCTTTTCTCCGCGTTTGGCTATTTTTTGCAGGCTGTCTTCACGATCAATTATATTCAGGTCACGTATAAGTTTATCCAGGTTTTCTTTCTTGGCAAGAATAGAATCGCGCCCTTTATACTTTGGAGGAAGGGCTAAAATGGTACTGTCGTAAAATTTCTTTGCCGCCCTGTAGTTTTCATGATCGAATGCTAAATTACCAAGCGCCAGGAAGGATATGGCTTTTTGAACCTTATTAGTGGTGCTTGCCTTCACGGATTTATGCAAATCAGTAGTTCCCAGCTCTTCATTCTTTTCCTTAAGGGCGATTTCAGCCAGTGCATAATAAATCTGGTCCCGGTTATCAATATATTTGGTAGGCTTAAGCATTTTTGCAAGGTCCAGTTTAATACGTTCATTTTCCTTGGCACCGCCCATATACAGCAATGCTCTTTTAATCCGGGCTTCAAAATCCAATTCATTGTATGGATGCAGGTTTAAACACTGCGTATAATAGTTATAAGCCTTTTGGGTTTCGCCATCCCGCTCTTCAATCTGCCCGATAATGAAACAATAGCGTGCCTTTACTTTTTTATTTTTCTCATATTTCATAGCTTTCAGCAACTGCGCTTCCACCTCGGGATACTGCCCTATTCGCATATTCCAGTCTGCTACCACGGCAAAAATTTCCGGCAGTATTTTTGGCGGCACTTTTTTGCTGCTTCGCAACAGGTCAACTACCTCTTCCGCTTTACTTAC
>DATHOL010000223.1:0-4375 GCA_035484895.1 Bacteroidia bacterium
CTATAGGGTATAGTTCCGCCTTTCACGCCAATAGTTGCGCTTCCTATTCCACCATTACACAAAGGATAATTAATACTTGCCAAGCTGTCTCTGAGAATAGTAGGTTGTGTTATAACTACATTTAATATATTAATACAACCATTATTATCAGTCACAGTAACTGTATACGTGCCTGCGGAAAGTGATGAAGCAAATTTGGTTGTGTTAGAGTTAGGCGCCCATGAATAGGTATACGGGAATTTTCCACCTTTTACACCAATAGTTGCACTTCCTCCATTCCCACCGTTACATCCCACATTTGTCATTGATACAATACTATCTCTGATAGGAACAGGTTGAGTAAGTGTTACAGATGCTGTAGCCGAACAACTATTTGCATCGGTTACGGTTACTGTATAACTGCCTGTAATAAGTATTGCACCTGTTGGGTTAGATGTAGATACAGTAGAAGAGCCATTTGACCATGAATAAGTATAAGGTGAAATACCGCCGCTAACATTAGCAGTAACATTTCCATTACTGTATCCGCCGCAGGAAACCTGGGAAGTAATACTTGTTGATACGGCTAAAGCTGCTGCCGGTTCAGTAATAGTTACACTGGCAGTTGCAACACAAGTATTCAAATCTGTTACAGTTACCGTATAGGAACCTCCGGAAAGTCCGCTGGCGGTTGCTGTAGTATTTCCATTGGTCCAGTTGTAGGTATAAGGAGAAACACCACCCGAAACAACAGCGGTAGCGCTACCGCTATTACTAAAACATAAAATATTATTAACAGAACCTATGCTTAAACCTAATGTGCAAGTATTATTATCAAATATTACACCATTATCGTTTGCACCGCCATAGGTAGTCATTCCATAAAGTACGCCTGATGAAAACAGTAATGAGCCTTCCGGATTTCCGCCACTTATATAATTAAAATCATACATATCGCTATATCCGCTGCCATTCGTTTGTATAGAAAACATGCATCCATAACCATTGGTGCCACCATCTTCTGTCATTCCATATAATAAACCGGTGGGCGCTAATACTAATGACCCATAAGGCAATGCTCCATTGGTGTTGTTAAAATCAAGCAGGCTGGTATATCCGCTGCCTGCAGTTGTAATGGAAAAAATGCGCCCATAGTGATTAGTTCCACCCCTGGAAGTCATACCATATAATACACCGCCTGAAAGCACAAAGCCACCTTGTGGATTAGCTCCGTTAGATCCGGTAAAGTTTAATAAATTCGAATATCCGGTACCATTTGTATTAATAGAGAAGATGCAACCATCACCATTGCTACCTCCAAATGCTGCCATTCCAAATAACTGGGTTCCGGAAAGTGTTAATGAACCCGTAGGATTTGCTCCGTTTGCATTATTAAAATCCAATATGTCAAAATATCCCGTACCATTTGTATCTATGGAAAAAATACGTCCTTCATGATTTACTCCTCCATCTTCGGTCATACCATATAGTACTCCGCTATTATCAAGAACTAATGAGCCTTCGGGAAATGACCCGTTAGTTCCATTAAAATCCAGCAAATCTTTAAATCCGCTGCCGTTGGTATGAATGGCAAATATATTACCTTGTCCATTAACACCGCCGCCGCTTGTCATTCCAAACATAGCATTGCCCGATATGGTTAATGAACCATAAGGGTTTGCGCCATTGGTTCCATTAAAGTCGAACAAGTCTGTATATCCGCTTCCATTACTATTAATGGAAAAAATGCAGCCCTCGCCGTTTGCTCCACCATTGGAATTCATTCCATATAATAGGCTTCCCGATTGTGTTAATGCACCCCAAGGGTATCCGCCGGTAGGATAATTAAGATCCGTTACATCGGTATACTGCGCGTTGGCAGTTGCCATTCCCAAAACGATAGAAGCAAAAAATAGAATTGTAAATTTTCTCATAGATAATAGATTTAGTCCTCCTCTTTACGAAGGTTAAAAAGAAAAGGATACATTTTTATTTTAATGACAGGTTATTTGCTAAAAAACTTTCCAAATATAATATGAAAAGCGTAACATTAACATTTGCTTCCCGTAAAATCTTGCTTATTTCCAGGAAAACATACATTCCCTTGTAAAACAAGGATATAATATCTGCAAAATATCATCTGTTGGTATCCGAAGAGCTATTAATAATGAACCCTGGATGGGAAAAGGCGCTGTCGGCAGCCGTTCTTTACAGTATTATACCTGATGCACAGATTAGCTGCAAAATGGAGTAATCTAAAAAAACTACATTTGAACCCAAGATATATTACAAAATAAATATGCCAACCAACAACTTGCAATCACAATTTCTTCTTAATCCTGATATTACTTATTTAAACTTTGGTTCTTTTGGCGCATGCCCAAAACCAATTTTCGAGGAATACCAAAAATATCAACTGGAACTGGAAAGAGAACCCGTACAATTTATCACAGTCAATGGCCTGGAATATCTAGATAAATCAAGGAAAGCGCTGGCACAATATATTAACTGCAACGCTGATGATTTGGTATATACAACGAACCCATCTTATGCAGTAAATATAGTCGCTAAAAACTTTAAACTAAATGCAGGAGATGAAATACTAAGTACCAATTTTGAATATGGCGCCTTAGACCGCACATGGAATTATTATTGCAAAAAAGCAGGAGCAAAATTTGTAAGGCAAGCAATCGCTCTTCCGTTGGTCTCCAAAGAAAAATTCATTGAAGATTTCTTTAAAGGATTAACTCCTAAAACAAAAGCTATTTTCATTAGCCAAATAACAAGCACAACAGCATTGATATTTCCTGTAAGAGAGATATGTGAAATAGCCAAATCAAAAGGCTTGTTCACCATTGTTGACGGGGCTCACGTACCGGGCCACATACCGTTAAATCTTGCAGAAATACAAGCTGATGTTTACACAGGAGCCTGCCATAAATGGATGTGCACACCTAAAGGATGCTCGTTTTTATATGTAAAAAAAGAACACCAATATTTGTTTGACCCATTGGTGATAAGCTGGGGCTATGAAAGCGAACATCCTTCCGATTCTCAATTTTTAGATTATCATCAAACACAAGGCACCCGTGATTTTTCTGCTTTTTTAACTGTTCCGAAAGCCATACAATTTCTAACAGAAAATAACTGGACAGAAGTAGCTGCAGAATGCCGCAAGTTGGCACATTCAAACTATTTACGTTTTTGTGATTTGTTGGGAAGCAAGCCCCTAGCACCTATTTCAGATGAATTTTTAGGACAAATGTGCAGCATCCCTCTAAATTGTTCAGCACCAGAAAAACTTCAACAATTATTGTTTCAGAAATATAAAATAGAAATCCCTGTAATGCAAAAAGACGGAAACGTTCTTATGCGCTATTCCATACAGGCCTATAATTCACAAGCGGATTTAGACAAATTGTATTCTGCCATCAGCGAAATAATTTCTGAAACAGATTTGATTCAGATTTGATATTTAAGATTCAATGGTAGGGGTTCAAAATTTTAAACCCTTCCATAGAATCGCGTACAAATCACATTCCTCTTTCTTTGTCGAGGTAGGATTGAACCACATCAATTGCATTATCAATTACATCGCTTAAAGCCGTAATAAAAGCGCCTGGTTTAGCCAGTGATAATGCATGTTTCAGGGCTTCTATCTCTTTCGGAACATACTCGTAAGATTGCTTAGGATTAACTTCATTAATACCTTCCACCAATAATCTCACAATATCATCCGCTTCGCGTCCCCGCAAAAATTTATCCTGGCGTATAATGATATGGTCAAACATCTTTGCCGATATTCTTCCCAATTCCCGGATGTCATCATCGCGCCTGTCGCCTGTACCTGTAATAATACCGATTTTATAAGGGGAATCTATGGTTGTCAAAAATTCTCGGATACCATTAAATCCATCGGCATTGTGTGCAAAATCAATCATCACTTTATATTCCTTGAAGTTGAAAATATTCATCCGACCAGGTGTTTGTGCCGCCGAAGGAATAAAAGTTTCCAAGCTCATACGAATATCTTCAATAGAGAAACCATAAACATATGATGCAAGTGTTGCTGCCAATACATTGTAAATATTGAAGGTAACGCGGCCACCAAATGTTAGTGGTATCGTAGTTACTTTTTCCACCCGGAATTTCCAGGCGCCTTTTTTTATGGTAATATACCCATTTTCATAAATAGCGGCAACGCCGCCTTTCATGCAATGGGCGCGTATAATAGGATTATTTTCATCCATACTGAAATACGCTACATTACAATCTGCTTCTTTGCCCAGCATGTGGCAATATTCATTGTCTGCATTCAGTACAGCATATCCATCGCGTTTCACAGCTTTTACTACCACGCCTTTTACGTTGGCCATTTCCTCCAGTGTATGAATAT
>DATHOL010000224.1:0-7260 GCA_035484895.1 Bacteroidia bacterium
CTTTTACCGGCTTCTCTTATTCCCTTTCTGGGGGCGGCTTATTCCAGGGCATGTGAATATACCTGCGACAGCATAGGCAATGCCTTGTGTCCCGAAGGTTCGCAATCCGGCATGTTATTGCTTGCAGGAGGTAAAGGGCTATTTAAAAAGATAAATGTTCAGGCATATCTCGATCAGATTGAAACGGAGGATGGCTTTACAACCTGGATCGCTGAAAAATTCGCATCACATCCCAATACCACTAAACGAATAGCTGCATTCAGGAATAACGATATGCCAATTCCGGAAACAAATATTATAAAGGAGGAGGAAAAGAAGGAAGATGATTTAAGTAAATATATGCCATCCTAATCATAGGAATAACATAACTCGCAAAAACAGAAATAATGAGTAAAAGCGGAACAATTCAGGCTATTGTAGCTGCAATATTTGCTATTGGTATTGTAATATGGTTGCATTTTAGCGTATTTGATAAATCGAATGTTCATGCTAACGCCGATCCTTCTGAGAGATTGGAAAATGCAAGTGGCGGTTCAAGTGATCTTTTACAGGAAACCATCAAACTTATAAATAGTACCTGCCCAAAGGATATTGATTCCGAAACCCGCCTCGACAGTGCAAGCTATTTGCCCGGTAATGTATTTGCCGAATATTTCACCCTCATTAATATGGAGCAGAAATCGGTAGATACTGCCACCATCAAACCGGCAGTGCAGGTATCTATACTGAATAGTATAAAAGGAAATTCAGGGTATGCATCTTTCCGGAGCAGCAATGTTACATTTACTTATATATATAAGGATAAAGAACAAAAGCCTTTGTTTACGATAGCAATTACACCTGAACAATATAATAATTAGGGACCATTCTTTAATAGAGTTTTCTATAATGATTAAAAGCACTGCTATCGGGAATATTTTTATTGTAGTGATAGCGTTGGTGGTAGGTGGGAAATCTACCTGCGCTCAATCCCCTGACATTAAATATAAGTTCTCGTTTCTGAAATTCAGCAATCCAAAAAAAGTAAAGAAACTTCACTTTCTGGATGAGATAAGTGTTTATATCAATCCTACTAAAGATAGCCAGCATGCCAATTTTTCCGGGTTTCTCTATTCTATGAATGATTCGCTATTGAATATTCGTTTTCAAAGTAAAAGAACTGAAGAGAATTATTATGAGAAGGATAATCCCGATGGAAGTGTGAGCGGTTTTATTCGCAAATCGGAAACAAGAGAGATAAATTATTATGGTAATGATTCTGTTGTCGGGATAAATTTAAAAAATATTGATTATTTAACTTGTGATAAGTCGGATAATTTCACTGACAATGGCCTTAATACCTGCCTGCTTTGCCTATCATTTATATCGACATTCGCTGTGGCTCCGGCAGTTTCAATAGATTATGCTCATGGTGGTTTTAACGCTCACAGGTATTTTAATATAATGGTGCCTTCCTTGTCTTTTTTTACGTGCGACTTAACCCTTTATCTTATTATGAACAGGGAGAGAAAATATAAAGTGAAAATAGGCTTAAAATAAATTGAGTTTTTAATATGTTCAACGACAAAAAACTAAGAAATACCTTTCTGCTGGCCCTTTTTGGGTTTGGTATTCCTGTGTGTTATCTATTTGGGGGAACTGAAATAAGCGCATCTGTTCTAAACTGGATTGACAGTGCTATTCTAGTTGGGGGTATGTTAGTCTGTGTATATGCTTTAGTTAAGCTTTTTAAAAGCTGGAAAACTTGGAACCGGCAATTGGTTAAAGTTGCAATTCTGATACTGGGCTTTGCAGGAATCTTATTAAATGCTTATGTTATTTTGGTTATTTATGCCCTTTATCATTGGTATCATTAATAGTTTCGGGGCTAAAGCCCCCAATAAATTAGGTGGGCGTATTTTCACCCCGCCATAAATGGCGGGGCTAATGAATGAAACCATTCAAAAGGCCATTCATTCATTAGTTAGGATTAGGACATCCAGTAAATCAGAGGGCTTTAGCCCTTAAATGAGAAGATCTCTATATTTGTTTTATGTTCAACGACAAAAAACTTAGAAATACTTTTTGGCTGGAGATTTTTGTGATATTATCTCTCGTTTGTTTTTGGAGTTTTGGGGCGAGAGTAAATGCAGGAGTTATCGCTTATGCCGGAATGGCAATTTCTTTGGTTGCTCTTGTTGTATCAATATACCTTTTGGTAAAGTATATTAGGAAATGGAAAATTAAGTTAAAGCAAATAATCGAGACAGTTGTAATCTTGACTTTAGCAGGTATGATATTATTTGTTGTATACCATACAGTACCGTTAGGATTTAATGTCTGATAAACTCTACGCCTTCACCGCTGTCCTTTCCTTCAAATAACTAACCACACTCTTTTCAATTTCCCCTTCCAGGTTAGCTCCGCCGGGTGCGGGTACAAATTTGGTACCGGTAATCTGGTCGAATAACTCAATGTAGCGGGCTGAGACAGCGTTTACTATTTCATCATCCATTTCAGGAACTGATTGGCCTTCTAATCCCTGGAAGTTTTTAGAGATAAGCCATTCACGTAAAAACTCTTTGGAAAGTTGGCGTTGCGGTTGCTTGTTTTTCTGGCGTTCTTCATATCCTTCGGAATAGAAGTAGCGGGAGGAGTCAGGAGTATGCACTTCGTCAATCAAATAGATTTTACCATTATTCAGGCCGAATTCATATTTGGTATCTACTAATATCAAGCCTTGCTTGGCAGCCATTTCGGTTCCTCTTTTAAATAAAAGGCGGGTATAGTTTTCCAGTTGCTCATAATGTTCCTTCGAAACCAAGCCATGTTTAATAATATCCTCTTTTGAAATATCTTCATCATGTGCTACATCTTCTTTGGTGGTAGGTGTAACGATAGGTTCACGGAATTTATCGTTTTCATGCATTCCTTCCGGCAGGCGAACTCCGCAGATTTCCCTTTTACCTGCTTTGTATTCTCTC
This sequence comes from Bacteroidia bacterium, assembly GCA_035484895.1. Lineage (GTDB taxonomy): Bacteria > Bacteroidota > Bacteroidia > JABEUT01 > JABEUT01 > JABEUT01. Next base: position 2,964 of record DATHOL010000224.1, read on the forward strand.
CAGGCATGCCCTGAAAGGTAGCCACGGATAACCATTTCCACTTTGAAAGGCTGGCAAAGTATTCCGGCGCTTACCATAGGGTGCGGTACATCCATAATCCAGTTAGGAACAATATCAGATGTAGCTTTCATAAAGTGCGCTGCAATCTGGTTCAGCACCTGTCCTTTATATGGAATGCCTTTTGGGAGCACCACATCAAAAGCAGAAACACGGTCGCTAACCACAATTACCATCAGTTCATCATTGATATTGTATACATCACGGACTTTACCTTTGTAAAAACTCTTTTGTCCGGGAAAGTTAAAATGGGTGGCGGTTATGGTTTGCATGGTATTTAATTAGTAATTAATAATTAGCAATTAGTAATTAGGGGAGTGCAAATATATATGAAAGGCTATTGGGAGTTTGGGATTGTGAAATGAATGTTAATAAAAACATTTTTTGGGCTTCCCCCAACAACAAGAAAGTGACTTTGTCATCCTGAGGAACGAAGGATCTCTTCAAAATTTAAAAGAGATTCTTCACTTCGTTCAGAATGACAAAGTCATTTAGTAAATAAAGACAGTTTTTATTTCTCCACCGCTTTCTTCTTTGGCGGATCGGCGTATATGCTGAGTATCTTCCTTACCAATTTATGCCTTACTACATCTGAACCATCCAGGAAAATAAGTTCAATACCCGGTACATTTTCAAAAATCTGTATGGCATGTATCAGTCCCGATGGTTGCTTAAAAGGAAGGTCCGTTTGGGTGGTATCTCCGGTAACAATAAATTTAGCGTTGGCACCCATACGGGTCAGGAACATCTTCATTTGGTTTTCGGTGGTATTCTGTCCTTCATCCAGAATTACAAATGCATGGTTGAGCGTCCGTCCACGCATAAATGCAAGCGGCGCGACTTCTATAATTTTATTCTCTAAATAAGCTTCCAGCTTTTCCGGAGGAAGCATATCATATAGTGCATCGTATAAGGGTTGCAGGTAAGGGTCCAGTTTTTCTTTCAAATCTCCGGGAAGAAAACCAAGGCTCTCTCCCGCTTCCACTGCAGGGCGGGTAAGTATAATTTTCCGGACTTCTTTATTCTTTAATGCTCTTACAGCAAGTGCAACAGCGGTATAAGTTTTTCCGGTTCCGGCAGGGCCAACGGCAAATACCAAATCGTTTTTAAAACTCGCTTCCACCATTTTTTGCTGGTTTGCAGTGCGGGCTTTTACAACCAGACCGTTATTGCCATAGACAATAATATGGTTCTCCCCATTTTTTTCGACTATAGGTTCCGGAGTATCGCTCGCCTGCATTATTCTTTCCACATCGGTATCATATAAATGCTGGTGTTTCCGGTAATGATCCACCATGCGGATAATCTTTTTACTGAAAGATTCTATGCTTTCATGTGAGCCCGATATCCGGAGGGAATCGCCCCTTGCCACAATTTTCAGTTTGGGAAAATGCTCCTTTATGATTTCCATACGGGAGTCATTAATACCATAAAGCTCGATAAGCGGGATGTCTTCGATGAATATATCTTTTTCCGGCATAATGTGGTGGAATAGGTGTATTGCAAATGTAAGTAGAGATAGAATGATTATTTTTGGCAATCATGAAAAGATTTCCACAAGTTTTGAATTATAACTTTTTTGTGAACTCCTTACACTTAACCCTGAGTTAAAATGCCGGTAATAACTTTAACAACTGACATGGGCAACTCGGGCTATTATGTGGCAAGTGTAAAAGCAGCCATAGTAAAGGGTTTGCCAGATGCAAACATTATTGATATTACCCATTCTATACGGCCTTTTCATATTACTTCAGCTGCGTTTATCATACGAAATGTATACAACCAATTTCCGGAAGGAACCATACATATAGTGGCTGTAGATGCGCTGAACAGCCCAAATTCAAAAGTGATTGCCATAAAAACAGAAGGGCATTATTTTATTGGTCCCGACAATGGATTATTCAGCCTTGTATTTAGTATTCCACCTGGCGAGGTATTTGAAATTACCATTCCTACTGATTCCAATTCGCTTGCTTTTATTGCGAAAGATATAATGGCAAAAGCTGCTATACACATTGCCAAAGGAGCAAACTTGAATGAAATAGGAAGGGATTATAAAAACTACACGCAACTTACCGCATGGCAGCCTATATATAATGATGCCACCATTCGCACATCGGTAGTATATGTGGATGAATATGGCAATTGTATTTTTAATTTAGAAAAGGATTTGTTTGAAAGGGTAGGCAGGGGAAGGAAGTTTTCTGTTGATGTGAAAAGAAACCCTGTAGAAGCTATTTCGAAAACTTATAATGATGTAAGCGGTGGAGAATTGGTAGCGCTCTTTACAGGATCGGGTTTGCTTGAAATAGCCATTAACAGAGGTAACATATCTGAGTTGCTGGGGCTGAAAGAAGGGGATAGTGTGCTGATTAGTTTTGATTAGTTTCCCGCAGATTTTCGCTGATTAATATTAAAGTTTATTTACCTTTCTATAGATACTGGATTTAATATTGTTCGTGTTAAAATTAACCAGTATAGCTAATTTTAAATTTGTCAGCTTTAAATAAGTTAATACCTGCTTATGGTGCACCTCTGCTAATTGCTCGACAGATTTTACTTCGATAATTACTATACCATTAATAAGCGAGTCCATTCTAAATCCTAGTTCTAATTTTTCATCACTATAAATTACAGGAATAGGAACTTCATTTTTAACATCCAATCCTTTCTTCTTTAGCTCATGTTTTAACGCTGCAACATAAACAGATTCTAATAATCCAGGACCAAGATTATTTTAGACATCAAATATGGCACCTCTAATCAGATATGATATTTCATTTTCGGTCATTCTTTTTATTTTATCTGCGAACATCCGCGAAATCTGCGGGAAATATATTATTCACTCAACGCAAATTCAACTGCTGCTTTAGCATGTATAACCGTAGTATCGAACAAAGGATATGAGCAATCGTTCTGGCTAATTAATAATGGAATCTCAGTACATCCAAGGATGATGCCTTCTGCGCCTTGCCTTAATAGCTTATTTATAATATTAATATATCCGGCCTTAGTCTCCATTTTTATTATATCCCTTCCCAATTCTGAAAATATTTTTTCATGAATATAATGCCTGTCAAATGCTTCCGGAACTATGGTTTCAATACCTTGCTTTTTTAATATATCTTTATAAAAATCCATTTCCATTGTTGCTTTCGTGCCAAGCAAGCCAACTTTCTTTAAGCCTTGTTTGTTTATTTCGTTTGCAGTTGCAGTTACTGAATTTATCAAAGGTAATCCTACGGCTTCTTCTAACTTAGCGGCAAACATGTGCAAGGTATTCGCACATATCACCAACCCTTCGGCACCTGAATTTTTTAGTTTAACTCCTGCCGCCAGCATTAGCCTGTAAGTAGCATCAAAATCGCCCCTGCTGTTATTATTTATCACCTGCTGGTAATTCAGTGAATGAATGATACATTCCCCATAGTTGCTTTCACCCATCTTTTCGTTAATACCGACGCATATTTGCCGGTAGTAGTCAATAGTGGATATCCAGCTTATACCACCAATTAATCCAAGTGTTCTCATGTTTTATTTTTTATTTATTACGGTCAGAAAAAAATTAAATATTTCATTTTCGGCATTAAAATCCCTGCATACTTTTCCAATTATAAATTTAGGCAGATATTGCTTTCCGCCCGGCCAGGTATGCCCGCCATTTTGGACTTTAATCAATATTACTTCTACTGCGCCGCAACTATATTGATATTTTGTGGCTGTGCAATCATCATCAGGATCATTGTCTGGCATGGCGGTAGCTTTATTATCAGTGGGGCAGGAATTCAGCAGTAAAACCTTTTTTAGAAGATTATCGGTTGATGCCATATCAAAGCCTTCATCAGGTTCATTAGTTCGTAAATATTTTCCATAGCCTCCATCGTAAGGAATAAGCGGGTCGGCTGTGCCATTAATTATTAATAAGGGTGTTGGGTGATTGAAGGAATAATATTTTAAAACCGGGGACGGTACACTGGCGCAAACAGGAGCGATAGCAGTAATTCTATTGGATAATTTATAGGCTAAATAATATGAGAACTCACCACCCCGCGATATTCCGGTTGTAAATACGTTGGTGCTGTCACCCTTGTAATGCTGAATAATAGTATCGAGCACAACAGAAATAAAATGCACATCATCAACCGATGTATCGGCTTTTTTTGAGCGGGTGGAGAACCCAGGTATGGTCCAGCTTTTGGCAATTGCATTCGGGTAAATAACAATAAATCCGTTTTTATCT
>DATHOL010000225.1:0-4895 GCA_035484895.1 Bacteroidia bacterium
AGTGCGTATTCCATCTTGCCGCATTGGCTGATATCGTTCCGAGTATTGAAAAGCCTATGGCTTACCATCGCTCCAATGTAGATGGAACAATAAGCGTATTAGAGTCATGCAGGCACAATAATGTAGCTCGAATTATTTATGCCGCATCTTCTTCCTGCTATGGTATTCCTGATAAATACCCAACACCCGAAACCCAGGCTATCAGCCCTCAATATCCTTATGCGCTTACTAAAAATGTGGGCGAACAATACTGCATGCACTGGCATAATATTTATGGAATGAATATTACCGCACTGCGCTTTTTCAATGTGTATGGGCCGCGCGCACGTACATCCGGAACATATGGTGCTGTATTTGGTGTTTTCCTTGCACAAAAATTAAATGGCAAACCCTACACGGTTGTAGGCGATGGCAAACAAACCCGCGATTTTACTTTCGTTACAGATATAGTAAATGCGTGTGTTACAACAGCCGCTAACCAAAATTGTGCCGGAGAAATTATGAATGTGGGAAGCGGAAATACATACAGCGTAAACCGTTTGGTAGAACTATTGGGCGGTGAAGTAGTGCATATTCCCAAGCGCCCCGGAGAGCCTGATTGTACGTTTGCAGATACAACTAAAATTCAACAGAAGACAGGCTGGAAGCCATTGGTAAGTTTGGAAGACGGCGTAAAAATAATGGTGGATAATATTGATTACTGGAGAGAAGCCCCCCTGTGGGACCCTGCCAGCATTGAAAAAGCAACCGAAGACTGGTTTAAATACCTGGGTAAAAAATAGTCTCACTTATGGCTAAACATAAAAAAATTTTAAAATTAGAAGATTTAGCAAAAAAAATTGCTGAACTGAAAAAACAAGGCAAAACCGTTGCCCAATGCCACGGATGTTTTGACTTGCTGCACCCCGGCCACATCATGCATTTTCAGGCAGCAAAGAAACATGCCGATATTGTGGTAGTCACTATCACTCCGGATCATTATGTGAACAAAGGCCCCGGAAGGCCCGTATTTACTGAACAAATACGCATGGAGTCTATCGCAGCCATGGAAGCAGTGGATTATGTAGCGTTAAACAAATGGCCCACAGCAGTTGAAACTATCAAGCTGCTGAAACCAACTTATTACGTAAAAGGCCCCGATTATAAAGACCGTTCCAAAGATCTTACCAAAGGAATACTAGATGAGGAGAATGCAATAAAATCAGTGGGCGGAGAAATTTATATTACCGAAGAACCCGCTTTCTCTTCTTCCAATCTTATTAATTCGTTCTTTAGTCCGCATACTGAAAAAACAAAAGAGTTTGTAGAGGGTTTTAAAAAGAAACATTCCTTTGAAAATGTTGTTGCCGACATTGAGAAGATGAACAACCTGAAAGTAATGGTTATCGGCGATACCATTATTGATGAATACCATTATTGCAACCCGCTTGGCAAATCATCCAAGTCGCCTACTATATCTACTATTTTCCTCCGGTCTGAAACATTTGCAGGCGGGGTATTAGCTATTGCTAACCACTTGGAACAATTGGCCGGAAGTGTTAAACTGGTAACCTGTTTGGGTAAAGAAAATACCGCTTCGGGAGTTATTGGTAAAACCCTATCAAAAGGGGTAAATGCAAAATTTTTCACACGAAATGATGGCCCGACACCTGTTAAACGCAGATATCTTGACCGCTACCAAAATGTGAAGTTATTTGAGGTTACCTTTATGAATGACCAGCACATCAATACTGAACTGGAAAAGGAAGTTGTTCAGTATTTGAATAAAGAAATCCCCAACTATGATTTGGTAATAATTACTGATTTTGGACATGGATTCATTACTCCCGGAATAATTAAATGTATTCAGGACAAAGCTAACTATGTTGCTATTAATGCCCAGACCAACAGTAATAATTTCGGTTATAACTATATTACCAAATATCATAAGTCCAATTACATATCTATTGATGAAAAGGAGCTTCGCTTACCATTCGGCGATAACTACGGAAACCTTGAAACCCTGATTAAAAAACTTCATGCCATTACGAAAGCGGAAAAAATTCAGATTACGCTGGGAGGAGAAGGTTCTTTATGGTATGAAAACAAGAAATTTTACCGTACTCCTGCTTTTGCCAGGGTGGTAAAAGACTCTGTTGGTGCGGGCGATGCCGTACTTTCTGTAACAGCCCTTTGCGCTATTTTGGACATAAAACCAGAAATAGCTTCATTTATAGGTAATTGCACAGGCGCCTTAGCAGTTGAAATTATTGGAAATGCCCATCCTGTATATAAAAAGGACCTGGTACGATTTATCCAGTATTTTCTGAAATAAGCAAGGGCATTCTTACTTATTTAAGCGAAAAATGTGGACCTTATTATCATCCGAAGAAAAAACCTTTGTATACGCCAGTTCCAATTTTTTCAAATCACCGATACCTGAAGTAAGTGCGGCATAATAATCACCGTAAACAATTACATCGTCTATCAGCGCTATTACTTTATTATTCTTTACATCAAACCATACAAGTTGGTTATTGGGTAAAATATGAACTTGCCATTTGGGCTCTTTACCCATTGTTCTGTTTACGGCAAACCATCCATAATCCGGCTCGTAACGTTCTAATACTACCAAGGGTTTGTCAACACCCAAAATATTACTAATGCTCGGCTCTAAAGGATTTCCATCAATTTTAAAAACAGCAACTATGCCATTGGGGGTTACATATTTGGAAGCTTTTTGCACATCAAGGGCGTCGTTGTTTAAGTTAGTTAAAAGCGGATAATGCACATGGAAGAAAAATACAACATGAATTGCCATGATAACACCTGAAAGAAGTAACGTGATTTCCCCCCTGTTTTTTTGCAGGGCAAGCCAAAGAACAAGAAAGATAATTAAATAGTAAAGTAATCGGTCGGAAATCATTCCTACCCCGGCACCTTGCGGAATAATAAAGTAGGCAATTAATGTAAGGATAAAATACAGAAGAAAGATGTCTGTTAAAAAAAAGCGATGAGCGGCTTTATCTTTTACGCGCAAATAAATAACCACGCACAATGTTATTATTATCCATGATAAAATCAGATGCGTGTAAATTTCCTCTCCGGGCAGGTTTACTGAAAGGCATTGCATATTATAAAGCCAGCCAAGAAGTTGACCCGTTTGCAAGTTCAGTGTGTTTTCATGATGCAAACCGGGAATAGCATTATTAAAAATATTCAGCATAATAAAAGCAGGTATCCAGATAGCCCCGAATAACAGCAGCCGCTTAACTATTTGTTTTTTGCTTATTGCTTTAGGCTTCCTTTGCCTGTAAAGCCAATATAACTCTGCCATTCCGCATATAGAAAAAAGAAACAGGAAGGATACAGCGTTAGTAAAATAGTTTAAGAGTATCAACAAAAAAAACAGAATATATTTTAAAGGTGTATAGAGTTTGCTTGCATCTGAAAAACTCTTAAAAAAGTAATATACGGCGATAAAGAAGAAGGTGAAGGAAAGGCAAAAATTATATGCCCCCAGGTAAAGCAGGGTGCAATGTGTAAATGGTATTATAAATGAACTTGCGGCAATACCTTCGGGGTTATATTTATATACTATAGCCCGGAATATAAACGGGAAGCCTGCAACAAAAATAAAAAGCAATATCTTTTCAGAAATAGAGGAACGGAAAAATACATCGAATAAGGCAAGGAGGTAATGGTCTGTAATATTGGGTACAGGTAAATGGTTAAGCACAAAATATTTGCTTAAAAACTCATTGCCTTCCAGCAAGTATTTAATTACTCTTGAATAATATAAATGAGAAGGCCCGTCATTACCACCAAAAAATGTAAAGTGGCATAGTATCCATATATTCAGGGTTACCCCTCCATAAAAAAGGGCGATTTCGGTGTATTTTAAAGCTTTAGGATTCAAGGTGTCGTATTGTCGTCAAAATTAAGTATTTAATCATATTACATGTTATTGAAAGGGCCTTTTGGCAGGCTATAGGCATTTTATTTTTGCATTTGTCCCACATGAATTCCGTCTGTAATTAAAATTTGCATATATTTGGAAATCATATTAACAATAAACCTAAATCAATCCTAAAATCAAAGTCATGAAAAAAACTTTATTACTCTTATTAAGCGTTGGAGTTTTGAGTTCATTAGAGGCACAAAGCAATGCAACTGTGAAACTTAAAACCGCTACCGCATCCCCTTTTAAAATTGCACAGGCAAGGTTCAAAGCCAATACGGCTGCTGAACAAACTGCTACCAGTAAATCTCCGAATCAGGTGACCAAACGCCCGCATAAAATTACCGCAGCGCCTGCATTACCTCCATTAGGCTCTTCTGCCAATGTAAATGGTGTTCGTGATGCTACCACAACTGCAACTACAGCCAACCAGGCCTGTAACTTGATTGTTATGACCCACCGGGAAGATAACACCAAAGTAAGCACCTGCGGAACAGGAGCTTATGAGGCAGCTCAATCCACTAATAATGGAGCAACCTGGGACACCAGTGTTGTAATTTCCTGCAACCAAAGTTCACGTTACCCTAACGGAGCATTATACAATCCTCCTGCAAACACAAACGCAGCTAATGTATACGATGCCATGATCGGACCATGGACCAATAGTGCAGTTACAGGCGATTCATGGGTTGAATCAGTTTATGGAAGCACAACCCTAACCATCCCTGGCGGTACAAACGCACATGAAATGTATTGGATGAATGGAACACCCGGTGTACAAGTACAAAATACCGGTAACATATCCTATATGAGCAGCAGCGATAATGGTACTGTTCACGCAATAGGTGAAGGTTTTGATGTTACCAGTGCTGGAGTTTATACCAGATGGCTGGGAGCGGTTTTAACAACCGGACAATTTGATGCCGTAGCCGATTCTTTTGTATGGACACAAAAA
>DATHOL010000226.1:0-4085 GCA_035484895.1 Bacteroidia bacterium
CCAAACTATTTCCTCCATTGCTTTAGAGGCGTAATAGGTATGGAGCATATTACCAATTTCAATGTTTCCTATAATTTCTTCAACACTATTACAAATTGGGGAATCGGAGACTTAAAATCCATTTTACCTACCAGTATTGCACGAATAGAATACAACCAAATTGTAAATGCTACGGTTGGTATTGTTGGGGCTAAAAATGTTGCTATTAATGATTATATTGCCTACAATAAGATTAATTCCGGTTGCAGTGATATTGGTATTGAGTTACACGAAGTGAGCAATCCACCAGCCGCAGTATATGTTGTAGAATACAATGAGGTAAAAGACCCGATTTGTATATATGGTAATGGTTTGGCAGGGGCTAATGCCTATGGCAATACTCTTTTCTTGTATAACGACCATACCTGCTTTACGGCTCCACAATATGAGTATGGCATAAATTTTACAGGATGTATTAAATCTTCGGCAGTAGATAATCAAATTACTACATTAGATTTATTTGATACAACCATTGGAATATATGGCTATCATAGCCAAAATACAATGGTTTGCGGCAATACAGATACAAATATGAGCTACGGCATGAATTTTATAGGTAATTCCGTTGGTACTTCCATTTATAATAACACGTTATATAATACTCGTGCTGTTGAATACGGGATGTATTTTAATGTAACCACGACATTAATAGAGGGCGGTACTTCCCTACCGACATATAATGCATGGACAGGTACTTGGGGTGGGGCTACATGCAGGACAAAATATTTTGGAAATCAACCCATTTTTTATTATGAAATCCTGCTAAAATATATCCCAACTGGTGGGGGCTGTATCAACGAGGCAAACGGAATTGTCGCTACATTAGATAATCCCTATTTTTGTAGTGGAGCCCCTCCACCAATTGTGTTGCAAAAAGCTATTCTTGATTCCATAGCAACAGGTAATATTACTTCGACCCAAACACCTGACACTACTATTGCAGTGGCACAACAAGGCTTGGCTTCTATAATTATGCAAACTCCAAGTTTATTAAGCGATACTACTTTACAGCAATTCAATGATAGTATTCAATCATCCCCTATGGGTGCAGTTATGCAAGTGGATACTATGACTTATTCGCCAGCTAATTGGAACACCACAACATTAGCTACGTTAAATGCAGTAACACCTGTAACAAATTTGGATGCCAATATGCAATACACTTCTCAAGGTTACCTGAACGATGTAATGAACGATAGCCTTTCAATAAATCAGTTAGATTCCTTGAGAACCCTTGCAGCAATGTGTCCGCTTTTAAATGGAGTTGGGGTATTCAGGGCAAGGGCAATCTTGGTTGACTATGACAGTGCAGGTACTTTTTACTTAGACACTAATTGCACCTGCAATAAAACCTGGAATGCTCATAATCATTCAAAGCATACGAATAAAACCACACAAACCGATTCAACTTTATTGGCGAAATTTAACCTATATCCTAACCCAAACAATGGTGGATTTACTTTAACTTATCAATTGCAAAGCGGACAAGCCGGAACATTTGCAATCTTCAATACAATTGGCGAGAAGGTTGCATCTTATGATTTGGATGCAAGCACAAATACCATGAAAATAGACGAAGAAGCCTTAAACAACGGGGTATATCTCTATACTATCAGGGTAAATAACAGTGTAGTTAAAACCGATAAATTGGTAATTATTAAATAGAAAAGGGAAAAATGCGTAAATTCGGACTGTATTTACTACTATAATGAAGAAAAAACTCTGTATTTGCTTTTCATTTTTCATTTTTCATTTTTCATTTTCCTACGCTCAATCGTGGTTATGGTCAACCAACGGTAAAGTAATAGGTGCAAATGATTTTGCAACGTTAGATGGAATTGCTTCGGATGCCAATGGCAATGTTTTTTTTACAGGTTGGTATTATGGTCGATTAGTGTTTGGCACAGATACTTTACAAAGTCCTGTTAATAATCAGTGGGCTGATAACCCTTATATTGCAAAATACAGCCCTGCTGGAAATCTTATATGGGCGAATGCTCCAATTGGCAAGGATTCTACGGAGAGTGAGCAAATGTTAATTGCAACCGATGCCAAAGGGAATTCATACATATCAGGCTATTTTACAGATACGATTAGTTTTGGTACACACCAGCTTACTTCTTATCAAGGCCAATATTTAAATACGTTCCTCACTAAATACGACCCCAATGGGAATGTAAAATGGGCAATCTGCCCCACTTTTACCTCTATTTGCGGCAATTTCGCAACTTCAATTTGCACGGATAAGTGGGATAATATTTATTTAGTTGGTGAAAATGGATTTCCTTTTAAATTTGGTTCATATTCTTTTGTGAAAGGAAATTTTTTTGTTAAATTTGACTCAAACGGTAATGTAATTTGGGGAAAGAATTTAGGTTTTGCTTTATATCCGAGAAAAGTTATGACAGACAATTCCGGCAATGTTTATGTTACGGGAGATTTTCAAGACACTCTAATATTTGGTACTTATACTTTAACTACAAGTGTAAATAGTACAAATAGTTACTTGGTAAAGTATGATAGCGACGGCAATGTACTTTGGGCAAAGCAATCACAAATTCCTTCGGCGATGAGCGGTGTGGAGGTCTATTCCGCTACTACCGATAAATTCAATAACATTTATCTTACTGGGCCAATACTTGATACAACAGTTTTCGGACAGGACACTTTACTAACTGTACTTTATGGGCATACTTATGTAGTAAGATATGATTCAAACGGGAATGTGGTAAAAGCATGGTATGACGGGCAAAAGAGTGGTGGTGGTTCGGCAGCTTGGTCAATTAAAACTGATACAAATAATAATCTCATTCTTTCGGGAATAATGGGTGCTGATATGGTTTTTGGAAAAGATACCATATACAAACCAGCAGGTTCTTATCCTAATTATATAGCAAAGTTTGATACTTCAGGGAAAGTTATTTGCAGCGAAACATTCTCTACAACTGATTCGTACAATTTTTGGAATATGGCTGTTAATCCAAAAAATAACACAGTTTATTTTGGTGGGTATGATTCTGTACCCATTTCATTTGGGACTAATACTGTATATGACAATGGTTTTTTATATCCCTTTATTGCTAAATGGTTACCATGCGGAGATACCTTAACTGGAATAAGACAAGTGAAAGCATTAGTAGGGCAGGTGTCGGTTTATCCTAACCCAAATGGCGGAGCTTTCACAATCGCTTTGCAAAATGTAAACGAACCGGCAAATGTGGAATTTTACAATGTGCTGGGCGAAGAAGTTTATCAGTCAAAACTGAATTTTAGCAGTACCCAAATAAACCTGGGAGGGCAACCTAACGGGGTTTACCTATATCGGGTCATCAAACATAGGGGAGAATTGATTGGAAGCGGCAAATTGATAATTGAGAGGTAGAAATGGAGAGGGATTGGGCGCAAATACATCTGGAATCCAAAAGAACCCTTATAGCTCTTCTAAACTATATTGGAGCAGGTGTAGTAATCTTCGGGGCTATTATCTTAGCTTATATCACAAATAGGGGGCAATCGTTACAAGAGATACATAATAGAATATATGAAATAATGGGGATAGGTCTAATGGTATCGGGTAATTTAGGATATTTTAATAACAATTTAACAAAGAAGAAAAAGACTTTCACCTCGGTATTTTCAAAATCAGTTCTTTCCTTGCTTTATTCTATGGGAATATTTTGTATAACCCTTTTTATACTACGAAGCAGTTAACCATGTCATGACCTAAACCAAGCCCAAGAAAAACCCTGCAAATGCAGGGTTTTTTGATTTGAACAATATGTTTATTTTGTCGCTTTCCTAACCTGAGTGGAAAACTTCTTTGAAGGCCTAAAAAAAGGAATGTAATGGGCTGGTAAATTAATTGAAGTTCCTTTTGAAATATTCCTTGCAACTTTTGCTGCCCTCTTTTTGATAATGAAATTGCCAAAGCCCCGGAAAGAAACCGATTCTTTGTGAATAATATGCTCCTTTACGGAAGCTATATAGGCTTCAAGAGTGGTTTCTACTATTGCCCTTTCAATACCTGTTTTTTCTGATACTTCCTT
>DATHOL010000227.1:0-2505 GCA_035484895.1 Bacteroidia bacterium
TAGCTGCCTCCAGGTTATTGCTTTTCATTACGTCGCGCATCGAGTTCATGAAGTTTTTGCCCGAACGGGAAGCTTTCTTAATGAAGAGGTAGCGTTCAATTATTACAAATACGGTTATCAGGGAAAGTATTCCCAAAGGAATCATAATGACTCCGCCTTTCCATATAAGGTCGAGCAAAGACATTTTATCGGGCTGTGCCGCAGCAACCTGTGCTGCCGCTTTAGCTGTATCCACTACCGTAGCGGTAAGCGTGGTTGCCGTAGCAGGCACTTGCAATAACAATTGGTGAATCATAGGAGGGTTACTTTAAAATTTAACTTAGAAAATGCTAAAGTATTTTACCCTTCTATATGAAAAATGTTAGGCGGTTGTAATATATGAACACAATAGTGTTAGTTTGTCTACGTTAAACAAAAAAGAATGTTACTTATCTTTGTATTTAAATAATAATTATTATTGCAGCGTGTGTCTGATTTTTTATTCTACTAAAAATCATAAACCATGGGAAAAAAGACAGAAATAAAGAATAAAACCAAAGAAAAACTGAAACCTTCAAAACCTGCTGCTAAGGCGGCTCCTGCTAAAAAAGATGTAACCGAAAAAAAAACATCTGCTTCAAAAACCGAAAAAAAAACGGATAAGGATACCCCTGCAAAAAAGGCAAAAGCTTCATCAGCCAAAGATGCGGAAAAGCTTAAAAAGAAGGCAAAACCTGCTGCCAAAGGCGGAAAATCTTCCAAAAGTCAAAAAGATTTCTTCGAGACGGATGAAGACGAAGAGGAAGAAGAAGGAAAGGTAAAACAGGAAGAAGCGGAAGAAGAAGAAGCCGAAATCGAATTCGACGAAGCATCGGGTATTGAAGACCTGAGCAATTTGGATGATGACGATGAGGAGGATGATTTCTTCGGAGACGACGATTACTAGGCCGGGGGCCAATTTGTAACTACAATAGATTCCTCACTTCGTTCGGAATGACAACTCGTTTATATTTATAATAGGGAGAGACATGGCGCGGGCTGCGCCCGCGCCATGTCTCTCCCTAAAGGATTCAAGTACCGCTGTCATTCCGAACGGAGTGAGGAATCCCTGTTTTCATAAAGACCTTTGTTGAGCAGTTACATTTATTTCCCTACTTGGGGAATAATTATTACTCCTCCTGAACTATCTCTCAAGGCTCCTGTGACGCTTTGCAGTGTGTTTATCTTATTCTCCATTTTCAATACTCCCAGAAAAGCAAACACCAGGGCTTCTTTAAAGTTTACCAGTGTTTGTGGCGGAACTATAATTCTATTCCCGGGCAACTTTTCCTTTAGCTTTGAGATAAGGAAACCATTATTTCCGCCTCCGCCTGTAATTAATACATCTCCTTTTTTAGCGGCACTTGAAATAGCCCCTGCTATTTGCTGAGCAATATGTTCAGCAACCGTAGCCAGTTTATCTTCCACTGAAACAGAGTTTGCATTTAAGAGGGGTAAAAAATATTTCTCCAGCCATTCCCTTCCTAATGATTTGGGCTTTTTCTTTTTATAGAAGCTAAGACCGTTTAATCTCAATAGAAGTTCTTTATTAACCTTTCCTGATTTAGCCATCGAGCCTCCTTTATCAAAATCCTTTCCTTTTAAAGCAGCCAAATAATTGAGGGCTATATTTACAGGGCAAATATCAAATGCCACCCTGTCTCCATTTTCCTCATACGAGATATTAGAGAAGCCTCCCAGGTTCAAACAAAAAGAATATTCGGGAAAAAGTAACCTGTCGCCAATAGGTACCAGTGGCGCGCCTTGTCCCTTTAAACTAACATCCAGTGTTCTGAAATCACATACCGTTGTTATTCCGCAGGTAGCGGCAAGAGCGGCTCCGTTCCCCAGTTGAAAAGTAAAACCAAGTTCGGGCCTGTGGAAAACAGTATGCCCGTGAGACGATATCAAATCCACCTTTTTTATGCTGTGCTTTTTTATAAAACTTAAAACGCTCTTACCGAGAAATTCTCCATACGCATTATGGAGATATACCAGGTTTTCACCAATAAGTTTATGCGCATCTTTTAGCTTCAATAACCATTCTTTAGAATACTTTATGGTGGTTGGCTCATGCATGGCATATTTCCATCTGCCTTTATTGAAACGGAAACTGCAATAAGCTATATCCAATCCGTCGAGCGAAGTACCCGACATTAAACCAATAACGTTATACTCTTTCATATATTAATATAGAAAGTATTATTTCCTTTTGCCTTCGTCAAATGCCCAATAGAGGGCAAACCCCCATTCAATATACATGGTAGGCGCACTGGCCCAGGAAGTACTGTATCCGACAGGCTCCTTCTGGTCAAGGCCCGTTAATGCAGGGTCAAACCGATAGTCCAAAAACTCGTAGGTAAGTTCCAAGCCAATACGGAGTTCATTATTTACCCGGTAACCTGCCAGAATATTAGGGGTCACGAAAAAAGATGTTTGCCTGAAACCACCTTTGGGAGCAGCAGTGTAGGCATTACTATATTGAAT